>NZ_JASCQJ010000054.1:0-20644 GCF_033043255.1 Clostridium lamae
ATACAGAAACGTTTAATATATTTAATAAATGTTAATTATGTGCAGAAAAATATATTAAAATTAACAATTTAATTTCTATATATTTACAATTTAATTAGAATTATATATACACATTAAAAAAATAATTGCAAAAAAATATAAAATAGTTGAATTTTGTTGAAATGTAAGGAAATATTTTAAGCTTAATGCTAACATCGTTTGACATTGTTTTGAGAAAAACTATGATAATGTAGTATTGTGTTAGTAATTAAATAAAGATTAAAAGGGAGTGGGTAATATTATGTATATTGTTGATAGCCTATATAGTAACAGCAAGAATGATAATAAAGAGGTTAGATATTCCTTTAGAATGATAAAGGAAAAATTTAATTTTGGACAAGCTTTTGGAATCGAGATAGAGAGGCAAGACTTGATAGAAGGTAGAGTTGTTCAAATAGAAAGAGATTTAATAACAAAAATTTCTAACAAAGAAGAAAAAGTAAAAGATCTTTTAGAATTGGTTTATAAATATCAAGTATCACCGATACATCTTGTTGACATATTAGGGGAATATGTTGATAACTATGTTTCAGATTTTAGTATATAATTTATAGAAAATAAAATCATATGTATAGTAAACTATATATAGAGGTGATTTTATGGTTATAGGAATAGGGACAGATATAATTGAAATAGAGAGAATTGAAAGGGCTATTAATAATAAGAATTTTTTGAGAAAATTATTTACAGAGAATGAAATTGAAATGTTTAATAAAAGAAATATGAGATCTGAAGTAATAGCTGGAAATTTTGCAGCTAAGGAAGCAATAAGTAAAGCTTTAGGCACAGGAGTAAGGGGATTTTCTTTAATAGATATTGAAGTTTTAAGAGATGATTTTGGAAAACCTATTGTATATTTAAATAGTACTATTGATGATATTATTAATAAAAAGTACAAAATAAATGTATCTATATCACACAATAGAACATCTGCAATAGCCTTTGCTATATTGGAGGAAGTATGATAGAAGTAATGTCAAGAGAGGGATGTAAAGAGCTAGATAAATGTGCTATTGAAGAAGTAGGGATACCAAGCATTGTTTTGATGGAGAATGCAGCTAATGAAGTTGCGAATAGAATAATTGATCTAGATGATAAATTTATAATATTCTGTGGTAATGGAAATAATGGTGGGGATGGATTAGCAATTGCAAGAAAACTGATTCTTGCGGGTAAAGATGTTTGTGTTGTTATTATAAGTAAGAGTAAAAGGTATTCAGAAGATTTTTTAGTAAATATGAATATTTTAGAGAAAATTACGAATAACTTTATACACATAAGCGACATAAGTGATATAAGACTTTTAGATAGAGTATTAAATAAATATAGGATTGCGATAGATTGTATATTTGGAGTAGGGTTAAACAGGGTTTTAGAGCAGTTTTATATAAAGTTAATTGATTATATTAACGAAAATTGGAAATTGATAATTAGTGTAGATACACCATCAGGATTAAATTCTGATAATGGGGAAACAATGGGTGCTTCTATAATTGCCAATAAAACTTATACTTTTGAGGTTGTTAAAAAGGGATTTACAGAATATAAGGCATTAAGTTATTTAGGAAGAATTGAGATCATAAAAATAGGTATTCCTGATTTTGTGAAAAAAGTAAAATCGCAAAAGGTATATATTTTAGACAATGATGAGTATGGGAAATTATTAAAAAAGAGAAGCGTTTATGGTCATAAAGGAAATTATGGACGAGTTGTTATATTAGCGGGGTGTAAGGGGTACACAGGAGCTGCGTATATATCAACTGAAGCTTGTGTGAGGGCAGGCGCAGGATTAACAACTTTAGTAACTACAAAATATGTACAAGATAAGTTAAGCTGTAAGTTAGTAGAAGCAATGACAGCTAATATTGAGCAAGGGAATGATTTGAAAGAATTATTTAAGAATAGTAACGTTATTGCTATAGGTCCAGGTATTAATAAAGAAGAACAATATGAAGATATATTTAGGGATTTAATTAAGTATAAGGATAAGAAATTTGTCATTGATGCGGGAGCATTTAATTTAATAAAGAATAGTACAATTATAAATGAATTAAAAGAAAGAGCTGTACTTACCCCACATCCTGGTGAAATGGCAAGACTCATAGATAATACTATAGAATATGTAGAAAAAAATAGAGTATATGTAGCAAAGAAATTTGCTAAGGAGAATAAGGTTGTAGTTTTATTAAAGGGTTATAACACAATAATTACTGATGGGGAGTATGTTTACATAAATAGTACAGGGAATAGTAAAATGGCTTCAGGTGGAATGGGAGATTGTTTAACGGGAATTATATCTGCACTTTTAGCTCAAGGCCATTCACTAATGGAATCTGCCTTAGTTGGTGCATATGTACATGGAGTAGCTGGGGATTTGGCCTCAGAAGGTAAATATTCCACGGTAGCATCTGAAGTGATTGAAAATATATCAAAAGCAATGAATTATATATGAATAAATCTTAAGTAAAATTAATATTAGTAATAATAAGTAACAACATCCAAGGAGGATATAATGAAGAAAAGATTATTACTAATTACTTTGGTATCAATACCTATAATAATAATTGCTTTAATTATCATATTTAGAATGACAGCAGAACCAACCAATGAAGAAATAATTAAGTCATTAAAAGAAATTAATGCATATCAAACAGAAATTGAATTTGTAATCAAAAATTCAAGAGATGAAGAAAGACAGGATACTATTCAATATTATAAAAAGGATGTTGGCGGAAGGATAGATTTTGGTCAAGATAGAATTAAAATTTATAAAGATGGTATGATTTTAGTTAAAGATAATATCTCAGATAAAGAATATACTATAGATGAAAAAATGGATGAGCTATACTCTTTGAGTTTTTTGAATAAATTATTATCTTATCCTATTGATAACGAAGGAATAAAAGAAGGACAAGAAGAATGGGGAGATACTGAATATATTGCTTTTACCAGTGAGTTGTTTCTAAAAAATGATAATTTAGATAAGGTTAAGATATTTATAGATAAACAACAAAAAACACCTATTGGAGCAATAATATATGATAAAAATGATGAAGACAGAGTGAGAATAGTTTATCGGAATTTTGAGAAGTTAAAAGAGATAGATGAAGAATTGTTAAAATAGAAAAATAAAAAAACCAGTTCAATATTTAAATTTTTATATTACTACAAGTTTATAAGTTAGAGAAAATGGAGTACATAAGTTGAAAAAGTGTTTTACTAACAAAAAGTTAATTAAATAAATTTAAATTATATAAATATATAAAAAATTATAGAAGTTAAACATAAGTTTTGACAAAAGGACATAATTTGCAATATAATTTACTTATACATAGATCCTTTACTACCTGGAGGCAAATTATGTCTAAAAAAGTTATTAATCTAAAATTTATAAAAAATGTAGTTAAAATAAAAAAAAATAGTCAATTTATTGGAGATTCTTTAATAGAATGTAATGAAGAACAATTAAATATGGATGTTTTTGAAATGATGAAAGAAGGCTACAAGGAAATGGCAAAAATTAATTTGGAGCTTTCACAGCTTTCTTTAGAATGTGAGAATGCAGATATTGTTGAATATGAGAACTGGCTTTGCGGAGTGTGATATTTCTAATGACGACTATGGTAGTAAAAAGAGGGGATATTTTTTATGCGGATTTAAGCCCTGTAATTGGATCAGAACAAGGTGGAATTAGACCAGTAATAATAATTCAAAATGATATAGGGAACAAATATAGCCCTACAGTTATTGTTGCAGCTATAACATCACAAATTAATAAAGCTAAGTTACCAACTCATGTTGAAATTTCTTCAGAGGAATATGGATTAAATAGAGATTCTGTTGTTTTATTAGAACAGTTAAGAACTTTAGATAAGAAAAGATTAAAAGAGAAGATAGGTCATATGACTGATTCAGATATGAGAAAGGTGAATAAAGCATTGTTAATTAGTTTAAATTTGGCATAATTATTATTCTAAATATATTTTTTTTGATAATTGAGTATATTAAATACTTAAGAAACCCTTATTGGGTTTCTTTTATTATGTCATTTTTTAAAGAAAAGTGATATACAATATTAAAATAGTATATCACTTATGGGTGTAAATACATTAATTTCATTGAAAAATAGAATAAATAGTGTATACAAAATAAGTATGATGTGCTAAAATAATTTTATCAAATATAGCACAATATATTTACATGCAAATTAAATCTTAGGAGGATACAAATGATTAAAAATGTTGAAGAATTAAAGTCATTAGCAAAAACTGTACGTAAGGATATAGTTTCCATGTTAACAGAGTCTCGTTCAGGACATCCAGGTGGTTCATTATCAGCTGCTGATATATTAACTACATTATATTTTGGTGAAATGAACATAGATCCTAAAAATCCTAAGGATGAAAACAGGGATAGATTTGTACTATCAAAAGGGCATGCTGCACCTGTTTTATATAGCGTGCTAGCAAGAAGAGGATATTTTTCAGTTGAAGAATTAAATACATTAAGAAAAATTAATTCTAGATTGCAAGGACATCCGAGTATGAAGTGTTTACCAGGAGTTGATATGTCAACAGGTTCTTTAGGGCAAGGGATATCAGCATCAGTTGGAATGGCTTTAGCTGGTAAAATTGATAATAAAAATTATAGGGTATATACTCTTTTAGGTGATGGTGAGTTAGAAGAAGGTCAAGTTTGGGAAGCAGCAATGTCAGCAGCTCATTATAAACTAGATAATCTAACTGCTTTTGTTGATTTTAATGGACTACAAATAGATGGAGATATAACAAAGGTAATGAATCCTTCACCAATTGATAAAAAATTTGAAGCTTTCGGTTGGAATGTTTTAATTATAGATGGACATGATATAGAATCAATTCAAGGTGCAATAGAAAAAGCAAAAGAAGTTAAGGGTAAGCCAACAGTTATAGTTTGCAATACTGTAAAAGGTAAGGGAGTTTCTTTCATGGAAAACCAAGCATCATGGCATGGAACAGCGCCAAATAAGGAACAGTGTGAACAAGCAATAGCAGAAATTGGAGGTAACAATTAATGGGTAATAAGATTGCAACAAGAGAAGCTTATGGAAAAGCATTAGCTGAATTAGCTAATATAAATACAAATATTGTAGTTTTAGATGCAGATCTTTCAAAATCTACTAAAACAGCGGATTTTAAAGCTGTTTGTGAAGAAAGATTCTTTAATATGGGTATAGCTGAAGCAAATATGATGGGAGTTGCTGCGGGTTTAGCTACTTGTGGTAAAATTCCTTATGTGAGTACTTTTGCTATGTTTGCAGCAGGAAGAGCATTTGAACAAATTAGAAACTCAATTTGTTATCCAAAATTAAATGTTAAGGTATGTGCAACTCATGCTGGATTAACTGTTGGGGAGGATGGAGCATCTCATCAAGCTATAGAAGATTTAGCATTAATGAGAAGTGTGCCAAATATGACTGTAATATGTCCTTCAGATGCAGTAGAGACTGCAGCAGCAATTAAGGCTATTTCACAATATGATGGTCCTTGCTATGTTAGATTAGGAAGAGCTGCAGTAAATATAATAAATAATCAAAGTACATATGAATTCCAAATAGGTAAAGGTGTTACTTTAGCAGAAGGAAATGATGTGACTATAGTTGCTACTGGAATTATGGTAGATGTTGCATTAGAGGCTAAAGAGGAATTAAAAAAAGATGGAATAAATGCGAGAATTATTAATATACATACATTAAAACCTATAGATAAAGAAATTTTAGTTAAAGCTGCTAAGGAAACTGGAGCGATTGTAACAGTTGAAGAACATAGTGTAATTGGAGGTCTAGGGTCAGCAGTTGCAGAGGTTTTAACTGAGGAAATACCAGTACCAGTATTAAAAGTTGGAGTTCAAGATGTATTTGGTGAAAGTGGATTACCGGATCAACTATTAAAAGCTTATGGATTAACATCTGATAATGTTGTTGAGAAAGTAAAAAAAGCAATTTCATTAAAAAAATAATAAGTTTACTATAATAATTTAAATAAATTACTAAAAAATAGCTATATTTACCACTAAGCTGTAGAAGTTTCTACAGCTTTTTACTTTTTGAATTACTTTTATTGTAAAACATAATATAATATCTATAGGGAACTATTAAAATTCAGAAGGCTATATAATTATATTTGGATAGAAATAAATATAATGTGGAAAAATAATAAAAATTCTCTAGAAAGGAGATTTATATGAAGGAAAGAGTAAGAGAGTATATATTAATATTTATAGGGGTAATTTTAGTTGCAATATCATTAGAATATTTTTTTATACCAAATAATATAGCAGCAGGGGGATTAACTGGATTAGCAATAGTAATTAATCATTATATACCAGCAATATCTACTGGACCTTTAGTATTCATAATGGACTTATTTTTATTTATTATTGGATTTATTTTTCTAGGAAAAAATTTCGGGGTTAAAACTATAGTATCAAGCTTTAGTTTAGCTGGAATGATGACTATTATTGAAAATTTTTTTGCTCCAAAAGCTATAACCGAAGATTTAATGCTTGCAGCTATATTTGGAACTCTAATTACTGCAATAGGGATGGCTTTAGTATTTAATGCAAATGCATCAACAGGTGGTACTGATACTATAGCAAAGATATTGAATAAATTCTTTCATATAGATATAGGAAAGTCTTTATTAGCTGTGGATTTTATAGTAACCTTATTAGGGGCACTTACTTTTGGTATAAATATAGGATTATATGGATTACTTTCAGTAATAATTAATGGAATTGCTATTGATAAATTTATAGAAGGCTTTCATATTTGTAAGGAAGTAACAATTATAAGCACTAAAAGTGATGAAATTGGTAAGTTCATAATGGATGAATTAGAGAGGGGATGTACCTATTTAAAAGGTGTTGGAGGATTTTCAGGGAAAGATACATATGTATTATACGCAGTTTTAGGCAGAAATGAATTTATAAAGCTTAAACAGTATATTGCTAAAGTTGATCCTGCAGCCTTCATAACAGTTGGCGAGGTGCACGAAGTTATGGGAGAAGGATTTAAAAACATCCAATAACCTTTTAATTATATTATTATTTAGAAGGAGATAAAAATACATATGGAAAAATTAAAAGAATATTTTTTAGCAACGGTAGGAGTTACAATAGCTGCTTTTGGATTAGAATATTTTTTCTTTCCGTTAGATATAGCAGCAGGTGGAGTATCAGGATTAGCATTAGCAATTAATCAGTTAATAGATATTGATCCAAGTATATTAGTTTTTATATTTAATATTATATTATTTGTGCTTGCTTTTTTCTTAATAGGTGGTTCTTTTGGAGCAAAGAGTATTTATTCTACAATAATGATGTCAGTAATGATGTGGGTTTTTGAAAATTTCTTCAATCCAAGAGCTATAACAGATAACTTTGTTTTAGCTTGTGTGTTTGGATCAGCAGTATTAGCTTTGGGTAATGCAATAACATTTTATCAAGATGCATCGACAGGTGGAACTAGCATTATTGCAAAGATTATTAATAAATACTTTCATTTGCCTATAGGGCAAGGATTACTTTTGGCAGATTGTACTGTAACTTTACTAGCAGTTTATTCCTTTGGAGTTGAAAAAGGACTTTTTGGGCTTTTAAGTGCTATATTAATTGGAATTTTGGTAGATAAGTTTATTGATGGTATAAATCCTGTTAAACAAGTATTTATAATTACAAATAAGGAAAAGCTAATTGTAAACTTTATAAATAATGATATTAATAGAGGATGCACTATATTAAGTGGAAAAGGTGGATACTCAAATGAGAACATGACAGTAATATATACTGTTTTAAGTTCAAGGCAGTTTATAACATTAAAACAATTTATAAAAACAAATAATCCAGAAGCATTTTTGACTGTAAGTGAATCTACAGAGGCATTAGGTGAAGGATTTAAAGATTATTAAGATTTAATGAAAATTTATTAAAATAGGGTATAAAGTAGGTTTTATTAGGTTTAAAAGTATAAAAAAAGTTTTTACTTAGGCTTTGTTATGCTATAATATCGCTATAGGTTTAAAATACGCTGATGTGTGAGGTGTTAGAGAAGATGATAGAATTTAAGAATGTATCTAAGCTATATGATAATAATGTTAAGGCTTTATCAGATGTAAATATAAATATAGAAGCAGGAGAATTTGTATTTTTAGTTGGACCTTCAGGTGCAGGAAAATCAACTTTTATAAAAATGTTAATAAAGGAAATAGACCCTACAGTTGGGGAAATAGTAGTAGCTGGGAAGAAGCTTTCAAGCATTTCAAGAAGGCAAACACCGTATTATAGAAGAAAGATAGGGATGGTTTTTCAAGATTTTAGATTAATTCCTACTTTAAATGTATATGAAAATGTTGCTTTTGCTATGAGAGTAGTCGAGGCTTCACAAAAGGAAATAAGAAAAAGAGTTCCTATGGTTCTTTCTTTAGTAGGGCTTTCTCATAAATATAAAATGTTCCCAAATGAATTATCAGGTGGAGAACAACAAAGGGTTGCATTAGCAAGAGCTATAGTAAATAATCCTTCAGTATTAATCTGTGATGAGCCAACAGGTAATCTAGACCCAGAAACATCTAAGGAAATAATGGAACTTTTAGAGGATATTAATAGGGCTGGTACTACAATTTTAATGGCTACTCATGCAAAGGAAATAGTAGATAATATGAAAAAAAGAGTTATCGCTATAGAAAAAGGTTGCGTAGCAAGAGACACAGCAAGGGGGATGTACGAAGATGAAGCTTAATACGATAAAGTACTTTTTTATAGATGCTTTTAAAAGTCTTAAAAGAAATAGAACTCTAAGTGTAGCAGCTATGATCACTGTGCTTATTACATTCTTTATATTTGGAACTTTTATATTACTAGGTTTAAATTTCAATAAAGCAATAGAAGATGTTGCATCAAAACTTGAAATTAAAGTTTATCTAGATAATGATATTAAGTTAATAGATCAAAGAGAAATAGAAATAAAGCTAAATGAGTTAGATGGTGTTAAAGAAGTTATATATGAATCTAAGGAAGAGGCCTTTGTTAACTTAAAAGATATGTTAAAGGATAATCAAGGCTTATTAGAAGGATATGATTTAAAAGATAATCCACTTCCAAGCTCATTTATTGTAAAATTAGAAGAGCCTGAATATGCTTCACAAATTACTGAAGCAGTAAAAGATATGACCGGAGTTGAAGATATTTCTAATCAACAAGATATGATAGATACTATAAGTTCTTTTGTTGATGGAGTTAGGATAGCTGGATTAATATTATTTGTTGTATTTATAGGAGTCTCTATATTCTTAATTACTAATACAACCAAAATAACAGTATATTCTAGAAGAAAAGAAGTTGGAATAATGAAGTACGTAGGTGCTACGGATTGGTTTATAAGATGGCCATTTATAATAGAGGGTATGATAATAGGGGTAGTTGGATCATTATTTTCAAGTATATTATTATATTTACTATATAGAGGTATCTTTAAATACATAGTATCTCATATGTTCTTAGTATCCTTAGTTTCACCGAGCTTTGTTTTAGGAACTTTATTATGGGGATTCTTAGCAGGTGGAGCTGTAATAGGTGCAATAGGAAGTATGGTAGCTTTAAGAAAATTCTTAGATGTATAAATATATTAATAAAAAGAAAGAATAAACAATATAATTTAAGTGGGGCGTAAGCTCCACTTAAATTATATTGTTAAGATTATTTTATGTTTTATGAAAGGAAGTATTAGAATATGGAGGAGAGTAAGGATTACAAGAGTAAAAATAAATATAAAAAGCCTTTAATAATAGTGGGTGCAATTATAGTTTTCTTGTTTTCAAATTGTATGTTTTTCTATATGGGAAATGTATTAGCATTTAATGGTTTAAGTCTAATAAGTATTAGTGACGATGTAGCAAATGATGTCAGTGAAGTAAAAGATGTTAAGAAATATGAATTATTATTTCAAGTTCGGGATGCATTATTAACAAAATATGATGGTGAGATAGATGATGATACTTTACTTGAATCTGCAATTAAAGGAATGACTCAATCTTTAAATGATCCATACACAGTATTTATGAATGCTGATGAGTATAAGGCTTTTACTGAACAAAGTGAAGGGCATTTTGTTGGAATAGGAGCTCAATTGGGAATTAAAGATAATAAGGTTACTGTAGTAGCGCCTATTGAAGGATCACCAGCAGAAAAAGCAGGTTTAAAGGCAGGAGATATAATTTTAAAGGTCGATGGTCAAGAAATTACAGAACCAAATTTAGATAAAACAATAGCAGTAATAAGAGGTGAAAAAGGAGAACCAGTAACCTTAACTATTTCAAGAGAAGATGCTGAATATCTTGATATTACAATAATAAGAGATGATATAAAGATTGTATCTGTAAAAGGTGAAATGATAGATGGTGATGTTGGATATATACAAATTTCATCATTTGATGAAGATGTAGCAGATAACTTTAAGAATGAAATAGTTAAACTAAAATCTCAAGGTATGAAGGGAATGATATTAGACTTAAGAGGAAATCCAGGAGGATTTCTTGATGAGGCTGTAGAAGTAGCATCTCAATTTATACCTAAAGATAAAGTAGTAACTTATACTGTAGATAAATATGAGAAGAAACAAGAATCAAAGTCTATTGGTGGAGAAGCTGAGGGGATGCCATTAGTAATCTTGATCGATGGAGGAAGTGCATCAGCGTCAGAAGTGGTAACTGGAGCTTTAAGAGATTATGAAGCAGGAACAATAATTGGAACAACTAGTTTTGGTAAGGGAATAGTTCAACAACTTATAAAATTTAAAGATGGTAGTGGCGGATTAAAAGTTACAACTTCAAAATATTATACTCCTAACGGAGAAAATATACACAAGATTGGTATTAAACCAGACATAGAAGTAGAAATTCCAAAAGAAATTTCTGAACAAGAATATAATAGAAGTATAGATCCTCAATTTAATAAGGGATTAGAAGTGATAAAGGAAAAGATAAAATAGGAGGCTCGCAAATGGAGTTAATACTATATACACTAAGGACTGTAGCTTATGCTATTGTTGAGCCTATGCATATATTTATGCTAATAATTTTAGGTGTAATGTTTTATTTAAAAAATAAAAGAATATCTATAATGCAGAAGATGACTATTGGGGAGACTATTAACTCCCCATTAGAGCTCACATTGTCCCAAATAGCGCTAGGAATTATTGCAGGCGCTATAGTTAGTTTAATGTTAAGTTCATTAGGAATAATATTTAATGAGAACTCTGGGATAGAGATAATGTTTATTATTTCTATTTTGCTTCTTTTTGTCAAAAAGAGATTTATTTGTTTTGCCTATTCTGGAGCTATATTAGGAGCTATAAGTATTTTATTAAGTATTTTATCAAAGGCTACTAATACTATTTCATACATAAATGTAAACATATTGACTCTTATGACTTTCGTTGGACTTATGCATATAGTAGAAGGAATTCTAGTTATATTTGATGGAGGTAGAGGTGCTATACCTGTTTTTTCAAATAGAGGCAAAAAAATAGTAGGAGGGTTTGCATATAATAGATATTGGGCTTTACCAGTGGCGTTATTTATTGCTATAACGAGCAATACATCTACTGTGGGAACATCTTCAGTAGTAACACCAGATTGGTGGCCTATAATTAATAAAGCTGAATCATTATTACTATTAAGTTCTGCAATTATTGCATCAATACCATTATATGGAGTTTTAGCGTATAATTCAGTTTCATTTACTAAGGAAAAAGGTAAAAAACCTTTTTATTCGGGAATTGGAATATTACTATATGGAGTTATATTGGCATTAATTGCTCAATTAGCTCGATTTGGTATAATTGGACAAATTATTGTAGTTATATTTGCACCTTTAGGTCATGAACTTATGATTAGATTACAAAATAAAATTGAAAAAAGAGGGGAATATATCTATGTTACAGATGAAACTGGAGTATGTGTATTAGAAGTAGCTCCTCATTCTCCAGCTTATGAGTCAGGAATAAGAAGAGGCGACAAGATTTTAGAGGTAAATGAAAATAAAGTTATATCGGAAGTGGAAATTTTTAAAGTAGTAAGAGAGAGTGTCGAAGATATTAAATTTAGAGTGAAGAAAATTTCCGGGGAAATAGTCGATTTAACAATATTACCAAAGAATAAAAGGATAGGGATGTTATTAGTACCAAGAATGGTGAAAGCTGATGATGCATTTAATGTAGATAATGACGATTTTAAGAAAGTATTAGAAGAAATGAAAAGAAAGAATTAATTTTTAAGGGCTACTGACAAATTGTTAGTAGCCTATATTTTTATACTTATTTATAATATAGGAGTGGGAAAAATAATATAAAGAGATTCTTTATTTAATATAATAAAAAATATAAAGGAGATATACTATGAAACAAAAATTAAAAGTATTTTTATTAATAGCTTTGATGATAACATCATTATTTGGATGTAGTTCAGAGACGAAAAAGGAAGAAGTAAAAGAAGAAAATGTGGTTGCAAAGGTGACGGTTTTAAAAGGTCCTACAGGGATGGGAATAGTTAAAATGATAAGTGATGAGAATACTAAAGATGAAAAAGATTATGAAATTATGATAGCTAATTCTGTTGATGAAATTACACCTAAGATAATTAATGAAGAAATAGATATTGCTGCTGTGCCAGTTAATCTAGCTTCAATTTTATATAATAATACTGATGGAAAAGTAGTAACACTAGCTATTAATACTTTAGGAGTTTTATATATAGTTGAAAATGGAAATTCTATAAATACTGTAGAAGATTTAAAAGGAAAGACAATTTATTCTAGTGGCAAAGGTGCAGTTCCTGAATATAGCTTAAATTATATTTTAGAGGAAAATGGTATAAACCCTGAAACAGATGTAAATGTTGAATATAAATCAGAACATACAGAATGTTTAGCATCATTATTAAATGATGAAGATGGAATAGCAGTTCTTCCTCAACCATTCGTTACAACAGCATTAAGTAAAAGTGAAAATTTAAGAGTAGCATTAGATTTAACAGAAGAGTGGGAAGCTCTAAACAAAAGTAATGGTGGAACTTTATTAACAGGAGTAGTTGTTGCAAGAAAAGAATTTGTTGATAAGTACCCAGAAAAAGTTGCTAACTTTATGGAAGAATATAAAAAATCAGTTGAGTTTACTAATGATAATATTGATGAAGCAGCAAAGTTAATAGCGGAAACTGGAATAGTTCCAGAAGATGTAGCAAAAAAAGCAATTCCTGAATGTAATATAACATTTATTGCAGGAAGTGATATGAAAGAAAAGTTAGATGGATACTTACAAGTACTTTATGATGCAAATCCTAAGTCTGTAGGAGGAAAGTTACCAGATGAAGCTTTCTACTATATTAAAGAAAAATAATAGGGCACATATATTAGCAATAATATTTTGGATTATAGTTTGGCAGATAGTTAGTGTCATAATTGACCAAGAAGTACTTTTAGTAACACCAATTTCTACTTTCAAAAGATTATTAGAGTTATCTTTACAATTTGATTTTTGGCAATCTATTTTATTTTCCTTCATAAAAATAACATCAGGATTTATCTTAGCTTTTATTATAGGGATAATAATTGCCATATTATCATCAAATAATAAAAAAATTAAAATACTTATAGAGCCTTTAATACTCACAATACAAGCTGTTCCAGTAGCATCCTTTATAATATTATGCCTAATATGGATATCATCAAAAAATTTATCTATTTTAATTTCCTTTTTGATGGTATTACCAGTAGTATATAGGAATATTCTAGATGGGATAAGTAATATTCCTAGAGAGTTAAATGATATGGCAAAAGTATTTAAGGTTAGTAAGAGTAAAAGAATTAGATATATATATTTATCAGAAGTAGCACCATATTTAAGGGCTGCATGTAGTATTTCATTAGGACTATGTTGGAAGTCTGGAATAGCAGCAGAAGTAATAGGTATGCCAGCTAATTCTATTGGAGAAAATTTATATATGGCAAAAATATATCTAAATACTCCAGATTTATTTGCATGGACAATAGTCATTATTATAATTAGTATTTGTTTCCAAAAAGGATTTTTAGCATTAATAGATTGTTTATTAAAGAGAATGGAGATAAATTAAATGGATATAGTAGTTAGCAATCTAAGTAAAAAATATAATGATAAAATTGTTTTAAATAATTTTAGTAATATTTTTAAGGATAAATCTATATCATTTATAACTGGAGCATCTGGAGTAGGAAAAACAACATTAATAAGAATATTAATGGGGTTAGAAAAAGCAGATAGAGGAGAAATTATAGGAATTAGTGATAAAAAAATTAGTGCTGTATTTCAAGATGACAGTTTATGTGAAAATATAAGTGTTTTATTAAATATAAAGTTAGTATGTGAAAGTATAAGTAATGTACAAATTGAAAAATTATTGGAACAAGTAGGACTAGAAGGGTGTATTTATAAGAGAGTAAGAGAATTAAGTGGGGGCATGAAGAGAAGAGTAGCAATACTGAGGGCTTTATTATATGATTTTGATTTACTTATAATGGATGAACCATTTAAAGGATTAGATAAAGAAACTAAATATAAAGTTATGGATTTTGTAATAAGTAAAATAAATAATAAAAGTGTTATCATAATTACTCATGATATTGATGATATTGAGTATTTTAAAGAACATAATGGGTTAGAAATTAATTGCATTAATAATTTGGAGATGGCATAGCATCTCCATTTTTATTTTTTAGTTTTATTCACAAAAAGTATATATTAAATAATTATTATGTGATTACCTATATATAGTATGATATAATTTAAATGAAATGGTAAATATAGGGTGAGGAGAGGTTAATATGGCATTTGGGCAATTTGAGTTTTTTTCAGAGAGTTTAAGTAGAGTTGTATCCTTTAATATTTTACTACCTAATGATTCTCAAGAATATTTTATAAAGGATAATGAGAATTATAATCGTGAAATGAAAACATTAGTGTTATTGCATGGATATTCAGGTGGTAGTAATGATTGGATAGTAGGAAGTAAAATTGAGGAACTTTCTAAAATATATAATATTGCAGTTATACTACCAAATGGAGAAAATAGTTTCTATTTAGATGGAAGAGGAACCGGAAAAAAATACGGAACTTATGTAGGAGAAGAATTAA
The DNA here is from genome assembly GCF_033043255.1 of Clostridium lamae. Classification (NCBI taxonomy): domain Bacteria; kingdom Bacillati; phylum Bacillota; class Clostridia; order Eubacteriales; family Clostridiaceae; genus Clostridium; species Clostridium lamae. Next base: position 15,242 of record NZ_JASCQJ010000054.1, read on the forward strand.
TAAATTATACAAGAAAGGTATTTGGACTTTCTAATAAAAAAGAAGATACCTATGTAGGTGGACTTTCAATGGGAGGGTTTGGAGCAATTCATACTGCTTTAAAATATAATAATACTTTTTCAAAAGCTGTTGCTCTTTCTTCTGCACTAATAATACATGAAATAAAGAATAGTGATGAAAGTTTCAATAATCATGTAGCTGATTACTATTACTATGATAGTGTTTTTGGTAATTTAAATGAACTAGAAAATAGTGAAAATAATCCTGAAGAATTAATTAGAAGATTAAAGAGTAAAAATGAATCAATACCATCAATATTTATGGCATGTGGAAAACAGGATTTTTTAATTGAGGAAAATAGAGCTTTTCATAAGTTTTTAATAGAAAATAATGTAAATACTTACTATGAGGAAACAGATGGAGAACATAATTGGGAATTCTGGAGTAGATATTTAGAACCATCTATAAAATGGTTACTAGAATAGTTAATTATAATACTGAAGCTAATCTTTATTTAAAGATATATCTTCAGTATTTTTAATTTTAAAACTTAGCATTATATATACTTTTAAATTTCTATTTGATATAATTTTTAATAGGTTATTAAGAAAAGTTATATTGTCTAGAATTGTGTTTCAAATTCTAGACAATATTTTTATTAATAAGGAGGTAAAGTATGCCTGAATTTAAAATAGAATCAAAATTTAAGCCAACTGGGGATCAACCTAAAGCGATAGAAAGTTTAGTTAATTCAATAAATAATGGTGATAGATGTCAAACGCTATTAGGTGTAACTGGTTCTGGAAAGACATATACTATGGCCAATATAATAGAAAGACTTCAAAAGCCTACATTAGTGTTAGCTCATAATAAAACTTTAGCTGCACAATTATGTTCAGAATTTAAAGAATTCTTTCCGAACAATATAGTAGAATATTTTGTATCTTATTATGATTACTATCAACCAGAAGCATATGTTCCACAAACAGATACATTTATAGAAAAGGATGCAGCAATAAATGATGAAATAGATAAATTAAGGCACTCTGCAACTTCTGCTTTACTAGAGAGAAGAGATGTTATAATAGTTGCCTCAGTTTCATGTATTTATGGATTAGGTAATCCAGAAGAATATAAAAAATTGACTATTTCATTAAGGCCAGGAATGGTAAAGGAGAGAGATGAAATAATTCGAAAGCTTACAGAGATTCAATATGAAAGAAATGATATTGATTTTGCTAGAGGAAGCTTTAGAGTAAGAGGAGATTCCTTAGATATAATTCCTGCATCGTCATCTAATAAAGGAATAAAAGTAGAATTTTTTGGAGATGAAATAGAAAGAATTAGAGAATTTGATGTTTTAACTGGAAATATTTTAGGTGAGAGAAATCATGTCTCTATTTCACCTGCATCTCACTTTGCCACATCACATGAAGTATTGGAAAAAGCCATAAATCAAATTGAAGATGAGCTTGAAGATAGACTTAAGGAACTAAATAGTCAAGAAAAGTTACTAGAAGCTCAAAGGCTTAGACAAAGAACTAATTTTGATATAGAAATGATTAGAGAAATGGGATATTGTAGTGGAATAGAAAATTATTCAAGAATTTTGGATGGTAGAGCGCCAGGAACACCACCTCAAACTTTATTAGATTACTTCCCAGATGACTTTTTAATGTTTATAGATGAAAGCCATGTCACATTACCACAATGTAGAGCAATGTACGCTGGTGATAGATCTAGAAAGAATACCTTAGTTGAGTATGGGTTTAGATTACCTTGTGCTTATGATAATAGACCATTAAAATTCGATGAATTTGAGAAAAAAATGAATCAAGTAGTATTTGTTAGTGCAACTCCAGCACAATATGAGTTTGATCATTCAACTAATATAGCTGAACAAGTTATAAGACCAACAGGACTATTAGATCCAGTTATAGAAATAAGACCAGTAAAGGGTCAAATAGATGATTTATATGCTGAAATCAAGAAAACTACTGAAAAAGGATTTAGAACCCTTATTACTACATTGACTAAGAGGATGGCAGAAGATTTAACAAAGTATTTGAAAGATTTAGGTATAAAAACTACTTATATGCATTCAGATATAGAGACTATAGAAAGAATGCAAATTATAAGGGATTTAAGACTAGGGGAATTTGATGTATTAGTAGGTATCAATTTACTTAGAGAAGGTCTTGATATTCCAGAAGTAGCACTAGTTGCAATTTTAGATGCGGATAAAGAAGGATTCTTAAGATCAGAGACATCTTTAGTGCAAACGATAGGTAGAGCGGCTAGAAATTCTGAAAGTAGAGTAATAATGTATGCAGATACAATTACAAAATCTATGGATAAAGCTATAAAAGAAACTGAAAGAAGAAGAAAAATTCAAATTGAATATAATGAACAAAATGGAATTACACCACAAACTATTATTAAAGATGTAAGAGATGTAATTGAAGCTACTAAAGTAGCAGAAGAAAAAGTAGAATATAAGACTGAAAATAATAAGGAAGTTTCAGAAAAGGATAAGAAGAAATTAATTAAGAAGTATACAGAAGAAATGATGGATGCTGCTAAGAACTTACAATTTGAAAGAGCAGCAGAGTTACGTGATATTATTAATGATTTAAAAGGTAAAAAATAAATAGTATTATCGAAAGTTTTCAAAAAATCTGGAGTGATGAAAAATGGAATTGTTGGAAAATTGTAAGTTGTGCCCAAGAAATTGTGGAGCAAATAGATTAAATGGCAGAAGAGGATTTTGTGGAGCTGGAGATAAAATAAGGGTGGCTAGGGCTGCCCTTCATTATTGGGAAGAACCATGTATATCAGGGGGTATAGGTTCTGGAACAGTATTCTTTTCTCATTGCACATTAAAATGTGTATTTTGTCAAAATTATAATATAAGTCAATGTGAATGGGGAAAAGAAATATCTATAGAAAGATTAGCAGAAATATTTATTGAACTTCAAGAAAAGGGGGCATTAAATATAAATTTAGTTACGCCAACTCATTATGCTGCACAAATAATTGAAGCTATAAAAATAGCTAGGAGTAGTGGATTAAAGCTTCCTATTATTTATAATAGTAGTGGATACGAGAAAGTAGAAACAATAAAATTATTAAAAGGATATATAGATGTATATTTACCTGATATGAAGTATTTTGATACTAAGTATGCAAGCAAATACTCTAAAGCTAAAGATTATTTTAAATATGCAAAGGAAGCTATAGATGAAATGGTGAATCAAGTAGGAGAAGTTAAATTTGATGATAATGGGATAGTGGTAAAGGGTGTAATAATAAGACATCTTATGCTACCAGGACTTTTATTTGATTCTAAAAAAGTAATAGATCATATTTATAATACATACGGCGATAAAGTTTATATTAGTATTATGAATCAATATACACCTTTAGATAATGTAAAAGAATATCCAGAAATTAATAGACCTTTAAATCAAAAGCATTATGAAGCACTTATTGACTATGCTTTAAAGATAGGAGTTAAAAATGGATTTATTCAAGAAGAAGGAACTGATAGTGAAAGCTTTATTCCATTGTTTAACTTCGAAGGAGTTTAACTGCTAACGCAGAATGAAAAATGCATAATGCATAATGGATAATTATGGGGAAAACTCCTTAGGGAGTTTAGGGTGCTAGCTCACAATGTAAAATGACTAATGAAAAAATGAAGAATTGATGTAAAAACTCCTTTTGGAGTTTTTTTAATTAGGATCTGTTTTAAGCTGATGTTGATAATACAAATTATAAAATTGGATAAATAATTATCCAATTTTAATCCGCAATAGTTTAAAATTGCAAAGCAATTTATTAATGAAAGAATTATAAAATGAAGGAATGAAAAAATTAAGGTGAAAAATCCTTAAGGATTTTTGAATAATAGTGTTTTTCACAATTTAACTTAAGTTTTGCAAAGCAAAACCTCCTTAATTCTTTCATTTTTTCATTCTTAAATACAATTGCGTAATAATAAATATTTTTATTTTAAACAAAATTGTTATTTCATTCGTCTATAAGATATAGGTAGTAAATAAGGCTTTTGGCTAGGGGGGGGAATGGTGCTGAAAAGGACGAGGGAAAAGATTTTTGAGGAATATATTAAGGGGAATAAGGAAAAACTATACAAGATATCTTATGTCTATTTAAAAAATAAAGACGATGCTATGGATGTAATACATGAAAGTATAGTTAAGGCTTATAGGAAACTTGATAATATTAAAGACTTAAATAGTATTGATAAGTGGTTTATAAGACTTTTAATAAATACTTCAATAGATTATATAAGAAAAAACTCAAAGATGATATTAATGGAAGATAAAGATATGGAAGCATTAATTAATAATTCAAAGGAACAAGGAGACGGGTTTAACTTATTAATTGAAAACTTAAATGAGGAATTGAGATTAATAATAATACTAAAATATTTTAATGGTTATAAAATAAATGAAATATCAGAAATATTAAATATAAAGGAATCTCAAGTAAAAAATAAAATTCATAAAGCCTTAAATTTACTAAGGAAAGAAATTGAGGAGGAGTAGTTATGAAGAATATATTTGAAAAAGAGAAAATAGTTTATAAAAATATTGAGATTCCAGAAGAATTAGAATTTATAGTTATTAAGTCTATAAATGAAGGTAAGAAGAAAAATAATAGTAATATAAAATTGTTAAGTAAAGTTCTTGTAGCTTCATTAATAATATTCTTTATATTATTAAATATATCTCCAAAGTTTTCTACATTTGCTCAGAATTTGCCTATAGTAGGAAAGCTAGCAGAAATTTTAACTATAGATAAAGGATTTAATAATGCAGTAGAAGAGGGATTTGTACAAAATATAGGATATGAGAATGAGATAAATGGAATTAAATTAAAGGTGAATAACTTAGTTGGTGATTATAAAGCCATGTGGATAGAATATGAGGTAGAAGAAGGATATATTGTAGAAGTAGATTTAACTGATATAAAAGAAGAAGATAAAATAAGTGCTTTTTATGGTCATAGTCCACAAGCTCATGGAAAAAGTGGAAACTATATTGAAGTTAATTTTGAAAAATTTGAAAAAGAATTTTTGATGAAATTTAATGTTTATAATAAAGATAAATCAGAAGTTTTAGCAGTATTTAAGGTTCCAATAGAGTTAGATGATAAATTTGGAGAAAATAATTCATCTATTAATAAAAAAATAATTAATACAGAAATCGGAGAAATTGAAATAAAAGGAGTAAATACTTCTAAAACAAGAACAAGTATTAGTTTTAAATTAAATAGTGATGAATATAATTTTGTTAAATTTGAAAATCCAGTATTAATAGATAGTAAAGGTAATCAGTACAAGATATCATCTTCATATTTAAATTTCGATAATAATGG
>NZ_JASCQJ010000055.1:0-19999 GCF_033043255.1 Clostridium lamae
AAAAAGGATGTTACTTGGATTATTTGTTTTTATAATTGGGATAATAATTTTTATATATAAAGCTCCAATTTTTAATCTTAAAAAGATTAATCTTACAGGATTAGTTACACTATCTAATGAAAGTTTACAGGAAAAGCTAAAATATAATATAGGACAGAATATTTTCACCATTGATTATAACAAGATTGAAAAAGATTTAAAGGAAAATCCTTATATTAATCAAATAAAAATAAATAAAAAAGGCATTAATAGTATAAATATTAATATAGTTGAAAATAAAATAGCTTTTTATTTTACTAGCGATAATAAAATAAAAACTATAAATAATGAAGGTATAATTGTGGAAGAAATAGATAGTATTGGAGATAGGAATTTAACCAAGCTTTCTGGTATTGATGTATCAGATAAATCGATAGGTAATAAAGTAGCAGAGGATAGTAAATTAGAGGAAGTCTTAGACACATTCTACAAAATGATAGAAGTCATCCCCGAAGAACTAAGGATATCAGAAATTAATATTTTGGATTTAAATAATATTAGTTGCAATATAGGAAATGTAGAAATAATATTAGGAGATAGTTCTGACTTGTTAAATAAGGTAAATACAGCTTTAAATCTTATAGAGCAAGGAACTGTTAAAAAAGGATACATAGATTTTAGTTTTAATGGACCACCTGTAATAATGGAAGAACAGTAGAAAGGGGAGTTATATGAAAAAAATTACATCTCAGATATTATTGGCAATTGTTTGTGCATTTTTAGGATTCTTATTGGCGCATCAATTTAAAATATTAAATGAAAAAAATCAAACAAATATCTCTAATCAAAACTTAGATATATTATCGGAAATAGAAGATTTAAAAAAAGAAAAAGAGGAACTATTAAAAGTTAATAGTTCTTTATCTGATGAATTGAAACAATTAGAAGAGAAAGCAGCTGAAGAAGGAACAGTTGAAGCAGAAATTAAAAAACAATTAGATAACGCAAGAATGAATTTAGGGTTAGTAGATGTTAAAGGTACTGGAATAGTAATAACAATAACTCCAAAATCAAATATCTTTGGGTCTAGCAGTGATACATCTAGAATTATAACTGAAGATGAAATAGTTCATATAGTTAATTCGTTAAGATATATTAAGGCGGAGGCAATATCAATAAATGACTATAGATTAACACCACAAACAGGAATTAAAAATTCTAGCAATTGGATTTGGATAGGTACAGCAGGGAAAGTAGATCCAAAGGAAAAAATTACAATAAAAGCAATAGGAGATAAGCAAGCACTAAGTGTAGCAGCTAACTTTCAAGGTGTGCTAGATTATGGTGCTTTACAAAATTATTATTGTGAAGTAAAAGAAAGTGATGAAATTATAATAAATAAAACAACTCAATCATTGAAGAATGAGTATATTAAAACTGTAAATTAGAAGAAAGGGGATTAATATGATAGCATTTATAGGACTTTTAATAGGTGTACTCTTAGGATTAACACTACATGTAAATATACCAGAAACCCTATCTTCATATATATCTGTAGCGATACTCGCTTGTTTAGATTCAGTTTTTGGAGCGGTAAGAGCGTCTTTATCTAAAAATTTTAAAGCGGATATCTTTATTTCAGGTTTTTTTGGTAATGCGATTTTAGCAGCAGGTCTAGCCTATTTAGGTGACAAACTTGGAATACCTATGTATATTGCGGCAGTCATAGTATTTGGAGGTAGAATTTTTGATAACTTTGCTGTTATAAGAAGATTATTAATTGAAAGGTTAAAGGCTTATAAAAGTGGTGAATAAATGAAGGTTAATAAAGGGAAAATTTTTATTTTATTAGCATCAATTTTTACTGGATTTTTAATTATAAATAGTATTGACTTAAGTGCAGTTACAAAAAATATATCTACTTTAAATGCAGTAGATTATAAAAAAGCAGTTGAGGAAAGAAATCAACTTTACAAAGATATAGAAAATATTAAAAGTGAAAATATAGATTATAGATATCAAATAAGTAAGTATGATGATAATGATCCTAAAAAAAGCGAGAAACTTGTTGAAGATATGAAGAATCAATTAGTTGAGTATGGAGCATTAAGTGGCATTACTGGAATAAAAGGGCCTGGATTAATAATCAAGTTGCAAGATGGAGATAAAAATACATTATTAGACACTGAATATGAAATTTTACGAAAAATGCTCCATGAAGATGATATGGCACTTGTGTTAAACGACATAAGGAATGCAGGAGCGCAAGCTATAGCAATAGACGATCATAGGGTATTACCTAATACTGGTGTTAGTTGCTATTGGGCATTTATAGGTTTTGAAGATGAATCAAGTACTTTCGCTCCATTTTATATTTATGTAATAGGAAATCCAGAAGAGATGAAAGCAGCATTATTAGCAGAAAATAGTATTATTCAAAAATTATTATTAAGAAAAATTAAAGTAGAAATAGAAGTAAAGGATGAAATAATTCTGCCTGCAACAAAGCAAAATACAGAAGCTAAATATATGGAAAGATATGAATCTAAATAAATTTTTAAAAAAAATTTAAATTTTGAAGGATTTTAAGTTTTTTTGGAGAATAAATACATTATGTAAACAAGCTTCTTTAGGAGGATATACAGTGAATATTGAAGAAAATTTAAATAGAATTAAAAAAAATATAGCTAAAGATATTACATTAGTTGCTGTATCAAAGACAAAGCCTATAGAAGATATAAAAAAAGCTTACGAATTAGGGCATAGAGACTTTGGGGAAAATAAAGTACAAGAACTTATTGATAAAGAAGAGTCTTTACCTAATGATATAAGATGGCACTTTATAGGTAATTTGCAAACCAACAAAGTAAAATATCTAGTTGATAAGGTATATTTAATTCATTCCTTATCAAGTAAAAAGCTTTTGAAAAAAATAGAAGAGGAATTTTCTAAAAAAAATTCAGTAGCTAATCTTTTAATTCAAATCAATATTGGAAAAGAGGAGAGTAAGGGAGGAATTTTTGAAGAAGATTTAGAAGATTTTATTTTTGAAATAGAAAAATGCAAATATATTAAGATAAAAGGATTAATGGCTATAATCCCTAAAGGGAATGTAGAAGAAAATAGATACTACTTTAAAAAAATGAGAATTCTATTTAATGACTTAAGTATAAAACAATATAAAAATATAAAAATGGAATTCTTATCAATGGGGATGACTAATGATTTTGAGACAGCTCTAGAAGAAGGATCTAATTTAATAAGAATTGGTGAAGGTATTTTTGGAAAAAGAAATATAGTAGGAGGAATGACAAATGGGTAATATGTTTGGAAAGTTTAAAGAAATAATAGGGCTTGGAGAGTATGAAGACGAGTTTGATGATTATGAAGAAACAGAAATAGATGAAGAAGTTCAAGAAGAAATTGAACCGATTATTTCTAAGCAAAAAGGAAATAAAGTAGTTAATATTCATACATCATCTACAGCTAAGGTCATGGTAACTAAACCAACTAATTATGATGATGCTAGAGAAATTGCAGATGCTATTAAAGCAAGAAAAATTGTTTTAGTAAATGCTACTACTTTAGAAACTAAAGTAGCACAAAGACTAGTAGACTTTATTAGTGGATCTTGCTATGTTTTAGGTGCAACTTTACAAGAAATAGAACAAAGAGTTTATTTATTATCACCATCTAATGTTGAAGTTACAAGTGAACTTAAAAATGAATTAAGTTCTAAGGCTTTATTCAATTGGAATAAGTAGGAGGAGATTTAGATAGAAGTAGTTTTAGTAGTAATAAGATTATTAACTATAGTATTAGAAATAACTATTTTGTTAGAAGTAATAATATCTGTATTTCCTACTATGAAAGGCAATGTATTTTTTAACGCAATTACATCATTTAACTACCCGATTTTGAAACCATTCAAAATTCTGCAGAATAAGATTTTTAAGAATAATATACTTGATTTTTCACCTTTATTTGCAGTAATGATATTATCTTATATAAGGATGTTTCTTAATGCTAAGTAAAGAGTATTTTTTAAAAAGTTTTTCGGAAGATGATGTAAATGAGGCTGTAAAGATATATGAAAATTATAAATTAGCATATGAAAAAGATATAACTATTTTTTCAAATAGCTTTTGCTCTCCAAATATATGGAGTTTTTTTGAAAAAAACTGTCAAATTAATGATTTTAAAATAGTTACTAATGGAATTTTTGAAGAAGCAGAAAGAAGGATGATAGCATTCAACAATAACTATGATATAAGTTATCCTATAGAAATATTAGAGATTAAAAATAAATCTAATTTTTCTGCTTTAAAACATAAGGATTATTTAGGAGCAATTTTATCTTTAGGAATAGAAAGAAATAAAATTGGAGATATAGTAGTAAAAGAAGAGAAGGCTTATGTTCCTATTGTAGAGGATATAAGTAGTTATATTATAAATAATTTATCTTCTATTGGAAGATCACCTGTAGAAATTAATCTTCTTAATAATATAGAAGATTTGCCATCTATAGATTTTGAAGAAATTTTAGTTAATGTGCAATCATTACGATTAGATAGTGTTGTTGCAAAGCTTGCAAATGTTTCTAGATCTAAAGCAATAGAATTATTAGATAGCAGCAAGGTTTTGGTGAATTATATTAAATCGAAAGACAAAAGTCAAGAGCTTTTAAAAGGTACCAGATTGACGATAAGAGGTTATGGGAAGTATATAGTTGGAGATACAATTGGTAAAACAAGAAGTGGAAAACAAAGAATTGTAATAAAAAAATATATATAATATGTAGAGGTGATTTTTATGAAGCTTACTCCAATGGATATAAGCAACAAGGAATTTAAGAAGGGTTTTAGAGGCTATGATTGTGAAGAGGTCGATGAATTTATTAATGAAATCATAGAAAATTATGAAGAATTATATAAAGAAAATTCAAGACTTAAAGAAAATTTATCTAGGGTAAATGAAAAGTTAGAGCACTATGTAAAGATTGAAAATACTATACAAAACACTTTATTGTTAGCGCAAAATGCAGCAGAACAAGCAAGAGCAAGTTCTCAAAAGGAATCAGACATGATTCTTAAAAATGCTAATGAAGCAGCTAAAAAGATATTAGATAAAGCACATAATGATGTTGTATCAATTAATGATGAATATGAAAAAGTAAAACAAGAGTTTATAAAATTTAGAGCAAAGTTTAGAAACTTTATGAATGCTCAAACTGAAACTTTCGATGAATTAGAGAAGGACTTAACTAAGAATTACAACGTATCTGAACCAGTAGAAAAGTTAGTTAGTAAGGGTAATACAGAAATATCTCATAAAAACATAGAAGAAATCAATGAGGTTTATACTGAAGATATGGATGAAATAAAAAGTTTTTTTGCACATGCAGAATAAAAATCCGTTTAAAGCGGATTTTTTTATTTTAATCCAATTTCTCTATTGAGTGTAGAGTTTTGATATATTATAATATGTAAAGAATTAAAAATGTGGAGATAAATTAATGGATAAATTGTTTTTTAAAATAACTAATGAAAATGATATAGGTACTAGAATAGATACATATTTATCTAATAGTATAGAAGGAAAATCTAGATCCTTTATTCAAGGTATAATAGAGTCACACTCTGTAAAAGTAAACAATAAAGAAATTAAAAGTAATTACAAACTAAAAGAAAATGATGCAATAGAAGTGGTTATGCCTGAGCCTGTAGAATTAGATGTAAAACCAGAAAAAATTGACTTAAATATTATTTATGAAGATAAAGACGTAATAGTATTAAACAAGCCACAGGGAGTAGTCGTTCATCCAGCACCTGGGAATTATTCAGGGACTTTAGTAAATGGATTACTATATCACTGTAAGGATTTGTCTGGTATAAATGGTGTTATAAGACCAGGTATAGTCCATAGAATAGATAAAGATACATCTGGCATACTTGTAATTGCTAAAAATGATGATGCTCATAATATTTTAGCCGAGCAATTTAAAGAACATACCATAAAAAGAGAATATTATGCTTTAGTAGAAGGCAAGTTTAAAAACTTAGAAGGTACTATTGATAAACCACTTGGTAGAAATAAGAAAGACAGATTGAGAATGTCTATAGTTGAAGATGGTAAAAGAGCTGTTACACATTACATAGTATTAGAACAGTATAATAATAATACTTCATTAGTAAAATGTATTTTAGAAACAGGTAGAACTCATCAAATAAGAGTTCATATGGCTTCAATTGGACATCCGCTAGTTGGTGACCCTTTATATGGAAATAAAAAACAAAAGTTTAAATTACAAGGTCAGGTTTTACATGCTAAGACATTAGGTTTTATACATCCTAGATCTAAAGAGTATATAGAATTTGATTCTGAATTACCAAAGTATTATTTAGATTTATTAGATTTATTAAGAAAATAGAGGTGATAAAATGAAATTAAAAGCTAATTTATTAGATGATAAAGCCATAAAGAGAACGTTAATAAGAATATCTCATGAAATAATAGAAAAAAATAAGGGTGTTGAAAATATAGTCTTAGTAGGTATAAAAAGAAGGGGATATCCTATAGCTCAAAGAATTGCAGAAAATATAAAGAACATTGAAGGCATTAATGTGCCAGTAGGTGCGGTAGATATAACATTATACAGAGATGATATAACTGAAATAAATAATGCTCCTAGGGTTAATAATGCGAATTTAGGTGTTGAAATAATTGGAAAGAAAGTTATATTAGTTGATGATGTTTTGTACACTTGTAGAACTGTAAGAGCTGCAATAGATGCTATAGTTGATTCTGGAAGACCGGGTTTAATACAGCTAGCGGTATTAATTGACAGGGGACATAAAGAATTACCTATAAGAGCAGATTATGTAGGTAAAAACATTCCAACTTCTAAAAGCGAAGTTGTTTCTGTGGAAATAAAAGAAATAGATGGAAATGATTCTGTTAAAATATACGAAGGATAGTAAGGAGAAAGAAATGGAATATGATTTAATTGCGACAACTACCTTTGGATTAGAAGGTATTACAGCAAAAGAATTAAAAGCCTTAGGGTATGAAAATTTAAGAACTGAAAATGGCAAAGTACATTTTCAAGGAGATGAAATGGATATAGCAATAGCTAATATTCATTTAAGAACAGCAGATAGAATTTTAATAAAAATGGGGGAATTTGAAGCTAGAAGTTTCGAAGAATTATTTCAAGGAACTAAGAATATAAAATGGAGTGAAATAATTCCTGTTGATGGATTTATGCATGTAAATGGAAAATCTGTAAAGTCAACATTACATAGTGTTCCAGATTGTCAATCTATCGTAAAGAAAGCCATAGTTGATAGCATGACAAATTCATATGGTGTAACTCATTTTGTGGAAGATGGACCTTTATACAAAATAGAGGTATCTATATTAAAAGATATCGTGACCTTAACCATTGATACATCAGGACCTGGTCTTCATAAAAGAGGTTATAGAGAAGAGGCAGGAGCAGCACCATTAAAAGAAACTTTAGCCGCTGCTATGGTTTTAATTTCTAGATGGAAGGAAGATTTTACTTTAATAGATCCATTTTGTGGCTCTGGTACTATACTAATTGAAGCAGCTATGATTATGCAGAATATAGCTCCTGGATTATGTAGATCATTTACATGTGAAACATGGCCAACGATGGATGAAGATATCTTTGAGCAAGTTAGAGAGGGTGCAGAAAGAGCTATAAAAAATAAAGATATTAAACTTTTAGGATATGATATAGATGGAAGAATACTAAAGGTAGCAAGAAGTAATGCTGAGAAAGCAGGAGTATCAAAATATATAGAATTCCATAGAAGAGATTTTAATGACTTTTCTAATAGTGATAAATACGGATTTATTATATCAAATCCACCATACGGGGAAAGATTAGGCGAGAAAAAAGAAGTTGAAGAACTTTATAAGACATTTGGTAAATATAAAAGAAAATTTATAAATTGGGATTATAATATTTTAACTTCTTATGAAAAATTTGAAGTTCCTTTTGGGATTAAATCAAGTAAAAATAGAAAGTTATACAATGGAAAGTTAAAATGCTATTACTACCAGTATTTTGATAATGAACTAATAAAAAATCCTGGAGATATGCTTATAAATCACATATAAAATGGAGCTGTGTAATGCAGCTCCATTATTATTTTAATATTTTATTATCTTGGAATTTAAGTTTATTATAATAACTTGGCTCAGTATAAATTGTATAATTAGTATGATAAATAACCATACCAGGCTTTGCACCATTAGGTTTCTTTATATTTTTAACTAAGGTATAATCTACTGGAACCTTAGTAGAATTTTTAGCTTTGCTATAATAAGCGGCAAGTATTGCTGCTTCCTCGATAGCCGTATCAGTCGGCTTATCACTACAAAGAATTACATGTGATCCAGGTATATTTTTTGTGTGAAGCCATAGATGATTTTTATTAGCAAATTTTAAGGTTAAATAATCATTTTGAATATTGTTTTTTCCAATATAAATATCAATTCCATCAGAAGAAATTAAATGGATAGGTTTAGAAGGTTTATCTTTCTTATTTTTTTTAGGAACTCCTCTAAACTTTAAGTATCCAGTTTCAACTAATTCTTTTTTGATATCATCTATTTCAAGGTAATTTTCGCAATTTAATATATTAGTCAGTACTGAATTTAAGTAATCTAACTCATCTTGATTTTTTTCAAGTTGTTCAAGGGCAGATTCTTCTGATTTTTTTAGTTTATTATATTTTTTATAAAAGCTTTGTATATTTTCAGATGGAGATTTATTTTCATCTAATTTTATTGTAATATATTCTTCTTCATTTTCATTATAAAAGTTTAGCAATTGTATTTCTTTCTGTCCTTTATTAATCATATAAATGTATGATGTCAATAAATCACCATATATTTTATATTGAAGTTTTTCGCTACACTCTTTTAAAATGGTATTTAATTTTTTTGATTTATTATTACATCTATCTATATTGGTAGTAACTAATCTCTGTAAATCTATACTTCTACTAAGTAATCTATCTTGTTTGTCCTTTATAGTAAAAAATTCATCTAGCAGAATATGTGGATTTTTAAATTTTAGTTCATTATATTCATTTTTATATAGGTCTAAATCAATACAATGAAAATCTTTAAATACATCATCTTCTGTATATATTTTATATGAAAAGTTATTATTGATATTTTCTATAAAATTTTTAAAGAAGTTAAAAATTTTATAATTATTTATGGTATCATTAACTTGTATCAAATTAATATATAAACTTCTAGATAAGGGTTTTCCAACACCTGTGAATAGGTTTGTAAAAATAAATTCATCTATAGATAAATTATTTTTTTCAAAAAATAAATTAAAATCATCTAATGAGAAATTAAATGGATCTAACTTGTTAGAGCATGGAGGATAAACATAGTTTATTCCTGGATATAAAACTCTATATGTATTTATATCAGAAGATATATGTTTTATACATTCCATAATTTTATTGTCTCTTTCTCTGACAAGTGTGATATTACTATGTCTACCCATAATTTCAACTATTATAATATATTTACTATCAAAGCCTAACTCATCAGTAGCTTCAACATGCAATTGAATAACTCTATCACCATTTAGTTGAGTGATATCAGTTATTCTACCACCAATTAGATATTTTCTCATTACCATGGTAAACATAGGTGCTTGTAGCGGATTTGGCTTGCTTATATTAGTTAAATGAATTCTTGGGAATTTTGAAGAAGCAGATATTAATAACTTAATATTTTCTCTATCCTTTCGTAAAGTTAAAATTACTTCATCTTTTTCTGGTTGATTAATTTTATCTATTTTACAATTTAATATTGATTTTTTTAAATCATGTACTAAACTATATAAGTAGATACCATCAAAAGCCATAAGTATCATCCTTTCTTTGGTAATAACATAAGGATAGTATAACATTTAATAGTTAATTTTATCAATGGCATATAAACTAAAAGGAGGGATTTTATGAATTTTATAAAAATGCAAGGATTAGGCAATGATTTTATTATAATAGAGGATATTAACGAATTATTAATTGATAAGGAATTAGAAATTGCAAAGCAAGTTTGTAATAGAAGATTCGGCGTTGGAGCTGATGGATTAGTGATAATAAGAAATTCGAATGTTGCGGATGCAAAGATGGTGATTATTAATAGTGATGGTTCTAGGGCAAATATGTGTGGAAATGCAATAAGGTGCTTTGCAAAATATTTATATGAATTTAAGAAAATTAACAAAGAAGAGATCACAATTGAAACAGGTGATGGAATTAAATATGTTAATTTAAATATTAATAATAATGAAGTTACTTTAGTAAGAGTTAATATGGGAAAAGCAAGCTTCATAGGTGAAGATATATTATTAAGTGGTAAAGATAATTTAATAAATGAAGAAATTATAATCAATAATAAATGCTATAAAGTTACTAGTCTATTAATGGGGGTACCTCATACAATATTGATTAATGATAAAAATGAATATTCTATTGAAGATGGTAAAATAATAGAGAAGTATGATTTATTTATTGAAGGAACAAATGTCAATATAGTAAATATAATTGATGAATATAATATAGAAGTACAAACATGGGAGAGAGGAGCAGGTGCAACTTTAGCCTGTGGAACAGGCTGCTGTGCGTCAGTTGTAGCTTTAAATAAGCTTGGGATATGCTCAAATAAAGTGAAAGTACTTACTTTAGGAGGAAGATTAGAAGTTGAACTTGAGGATGAAAATGTATATATGATTGGTGAAGCAAAGTTTATATGTAAGGGAGAATTATTATATTAAGGGGTAGAAAATGAATAATAATAGAAGAAATAAGGTTATCCTTTTAAGCTTTATTTTCTTATTAATTAATACAATGTATGGATGTAAGAAACAAACTGAGGAAATCAAAAAGATAGAGATAAATAATGGAGCAATTGCTATTGAAAATAATGGTAATTATAAAATATATAATTTAAATAATGGCGAGTATGAAAATTTAGAAACTGATAATATAATTACTTCATATGATTCAGAAAGTAAAAATTATATATTCAGTGAAGATGGAGAGTTCAAAATAGATTATTTAGGGGAAAGAACTGTAATAGATGAATCAAATACTATTTTATCACCTAAATTATCACCTGGAGGACATTATTTAAGTTATTTTGTTAAAGATATATATTTAGACCTTAAAATAAAGGATCTTAAATTAGATGAATTAATTAATATAGATAGTAAAGTCGCAATATCAGGGGAATTAATTGATTGGTATAGTGAAGATACCTTGATTTATTATGGGATTGATGATGAAAAGAATAATGGATTATTTATTTATAATATATCTAATAATGAAGAAAAATTAATATATAAATTAGACTCAGGATATATTGAATATTTAAAAGTTCTAGATAATGGAGTTGTATTTTTACAAGAAAAGGAAGGTAAAGATAAAATTCTAAAATTTATTAATAAAGACGGAGAACTGAGTGAAATAATTGAAAATGTAGTTGATTTAAGTGATGTAGAATATACACAAGATAAAATGTATATAATAGGTAGAATGGAGAATAATAATTATTCATTATATGAATATAATGAAGGGAAAATTAAAAGATTAGTTTATGATTTTCCTAAAATTATAAATCTTGAAAAAGGATTATCAAAAGATTCCGATGGAAATATATTGTTTATTGGTGGAGATGAGCCAAATACAGAAAGAGTATATATTTGTACTGATGGAGCTATAAGCAGATTAAGCGACAATGAAGGCAAATATTACTTTATAAACTATCATTAAGGATATTTATAATATATTATAAATGTCCTTTTTTTATTATAAAAGATTTTAAAAATATTAAAATATAATTAGATATTTATAAGATATAGAAAAAAATTCTATAAAAATACTAAATAAAACAATAATAATGTCGATATTAAGAATATAAAGGAAATATTTGCAAGGATATCCTCGTGAATATAGAACTATGTTGTATATAAATATTAATAAGAAAAGTGAATTTAAGGAGGATTTTTTTATGAAAATTGAAAGAAAAGGTGAATTATCAAGCTATAGTATGGAAGAGAAAGGGAATTTTTTTGTTGTATCTGGAAAAGGACTATTTAAAGCAGAAGATGCAAAGAATTACATAAAGGATTTTAAGGATATTACAAGACAATTGCCTACAAGAACTATGGAGTTAGTAATAAATACATTCGAACTTAAAACATCATTCCAAGATGTAAATGAATTAATTGGAGAAATGACAGAGTTATATAGATCTACTCCATTTTTGAAGAAGCATATGGTGATGCCTGTTGCTAAAACAGCATTAATGCAAATTAAAAGACAAGATCCAACTGGATTTTTAGATACTTTAAATTTTGTATCAGATTTAAATGAATTAATTAAATAAAAAAATAGGATTTTTCCTATTTTTTTTTGATATTTTAATCATGGAGGTATTTTGTTAGAACAATGAATATGGAGAGAGAAAATTATGAATTTCACAGAATTAATAGATAAATTAAAAAGCAAACCTTATTTTGAAGATATAGGTATACATATTATAAAAGGTAATTTTTTATATCCTTTTTGGAAGAGAAACACAGATATAACAGTTGAAGAGTGGAAAAAGTTTCATGAAGATAGAAAAATGAGAATTGATGAAGATAAGTATTTATCAGAAATGATTCTATATAGAAAACCTATATTCGTTGAAAGAGTTAAAGAAAATGATCCAAATTGTTTGTTAAAGTTTGGAATAAAATCAACAAACTTAATTCCAATAGAAGATAATGAGACTATTATAGGGTTCGTTACAATGCCTATTTTTTCAAAGTACTATACATATAGTGAGAAAGATAAAAATGAAATAATTGAAATAGTAAAAGATAATGAAAATTATATTAAGGAGATGATACTATGTATAGAACAATAGGACAACAAATATTAAAAGAATTGGAAATTCTAGGAGTTGAGTATATATATGGAGTTCCTTCTGGAAATACAGGATATATATATGATTGTATAGAAGATTATAATATGAAACTTATAGTTACTAAATCAGAGTCTGGTGCAACATATTCTGCAGCAAGATATTCAGATTTATCAGGTAAGTTAGGAGTAAGTATTTTATCCGGTGGAGTAGGTGCTACTAATGGGTTAAATGGTATTGCAGATGCTTATGTTAACAAACTTCCAATGCTGATTATTACAGGTAATACCACGACACAAAGCAGAGGAAAAGGGTGTGTTCAAGAATTAGAAACAACAAATATAACAAAAAGCATTACTAAGTATAGTAAAACTATTTTAAATGATAAAGAAATAATTAAAGAATTGAAATTAGCAATTAAACTAGCAACTACAAAGCCGTGTGGACCAGTACATATATCAATACCTATGGATTTACCTATGAAAACATATGATGAAGGATATACCAATAGTGAGATAGAAACAAATGAAAATGAAATAATAAATGATGATGAAAGTATTAAGATTGCTATAGATAAACTAAATAATACAGAGAAAGGACTTATATTAGTTGGACATGGAGCAAAAGACCTTAACAACGAGATAGATTATTTATCAGAAAAATTAGGTTGGTATGTAATGACAACTCCTCAAGGGAAAAGTAATGTGAATCATATAAATCCTTTATATATAGGTAATTTTGGTTTCTATTCTAGTGATTTTGCTAATAATTATATTAAGTCAAAAGATATAGAAACTATTTTAGTATTAGGTTCTTCATTAGGGGAAAGTGCCACACAGAATTTTGATGAAAATTTTTATAAGAATAGAACCATCATACAAATAGATCATGATGTTGAAATATTAAATAGAAATAGTGTGGAGAATAAACTACCTGTCCTATATAATTTAAAAGATGCAATTCAAATAATAAATAATAATGTTAAAGAAAAAGACTTGAAAGAAAAATATATATTTGATAAATCAGAATTAAATAAACAATATATTAATAATCATGATGGTATTTCAATAAGAAGAGTATTAGAAACATTACCAAATATACTAAATAAAAGCACAACATACTTATGTGATATTGGTGAGTTTATGAATCATACTTTTAAATACTTACAATTACCAATTGAATCTAAATTTGTATCTAGCTTGAATTATGGCTCTATGGGACATTCTATAGGTGGGGTAGTTGGAGCAGCATTATCTGGAAAAACAAATAAGTACGCTGTTATAGTAGGAGATGGTTCTTATTATATGAATGGAATGGAATTATTAACTGCTAAAGAGTATAATTTACCGATAATATATTTCATAATTAATAATGCAAAATATAATTATGTAGATAAAGGACAATCGTTTGTATTTGGTAGAACAATTCCAAGCATACATTTTAATAGAGTTAGTATAGCAAAGATAAGTGAATCTATGGGGATAAAGTCATACCAAATTAATGTATTAGAAGAATTAGAAAATATAAGTTCAGAGTTACATAACTGTAATGAGCCTATAGTAGTAGAATTAGTTACTTATGGAACAGAAGAATCTGGTGAGTGTGATAGATTTAAAGCAATTGCAAAGCAAACAGATAAATAATAAGTAAAAAAAGAGCTGTCGGTCAGCTCTTTTTTTGTTCTATTCTATTTGGTTATTAACTAATGTTTTAATTAGAATATCGTTATAATATGATTTATTTATAGAAACTCTTATCCAGCCAGGAAGACCTATGTATTTGCCATTTTTTATTTTCAATCCTCGATCAAACAATATTTTTTCTAATTTATCGGGATTATCCTTTGTTTTTATCATAATAAAATTAGCATAACTTTTTATATATTCTATTTTACATTTTTTACAATGATTTTCTATTTTATTCATTTCATTTTTAGTATATTCTCTAACATCATTAACATAATCTTGTTCGCCAATTACTTGAACACCTAATTCTTGAGCGTAGCTGTTTAAATCAAATGGGCCAATAAATTCTTTTATTTTATTAATTATATTAGTTTCAGCAATTCCATACCCAATTCTAGCACCAGCAAGTCCATAAGCTTTTGATAAGGTTCTAATAATAATTAAATTTGGATATTTCTTTCTTAAATCAAGACTTTCTAATAACATGCCATCTACATATTCAGCATAAGCCTCATCTAAAACTACGTTTATATGTGAAGGAACTTTATTTAAAAAATCTATAATTTCTCGATATGGTAACAGAGTACCAGTTGGATTATGAGGATTAGATATCCATATTAGTGAAGTTGTTTCATCTATGTTTTGAATTATATCATCTAAATCAATTCCATAGTTTTTTAATGGGCTTAAGTAATAAGAATATCTGTAAAGTTTAGCAGCTATCTCATAAGTGGGGAAAGCAATATTAGGCATAATAATAGTATTCCCAGGCTTTACTAATGAAGATGTTATTATTTTTATAAGCATATCTGATCCATTTGTGCAAACCACTTCAGAAGAAGAAATATTATAGAAGCTTGCTATTTTATTTATTATTTTGCTACAAGTTACGTCAGGATATAGTCTTGGATTAATTCCTTGTACAATTTCTCCTATGTTAATTTTATGTTTTATTGGATTTTCATTTGCATCCATCTTAATTATTTTATCCATATAGTGTCACTCCTTTTAATTAATCGTTAGTTTAAAAATAATTTTTGTTAGGTTTAGTATGAAAAAATAAGAATACCAAATAATCCCTTATATATTATCGAATTTAAAATAATTTCTTTAAGTTTTTTGTTGCTAGTAATTAGAAAATATGTATAAAAAGTTTTTTAGTGGACATAAATTAAAATGGTGATTTTAGATGTATAAAATAAATTTGTTTGAAATTAATTTAGATATTGTTAGAAGATTAGGAATTAATAAAGTTACAGAATATTGCATTTTACCAATAAAAACACAAGGGGATAGCCTAGTAGTATTATCATGTAAGGAAATATTAGAAAATAAAGATGAAATAGAATTTATTTTCAATAAGAAAGTTAACATCAAGGAAATGAAAGCCGAAGATATAGAGGACTTAATATATAAGGCTTTCCTAGGGGAAAAGGAAAATTTTTTAGAAATAATGTTATCTAAAGCGATAGTAGAAAAAGCTTCTGATATACATTTTGAGCCTCAAAAAGCAGATGTTTTTATTAGAATAAGAATAGATGGTATTTTAGTTCCTTTTACAAAAATTAAAATTGAAGAATATCAGAAACTATTATCAAAGATAAAGATTATAGGGAATATGGACATAACTGAAAAACGAAGGCCACAAGATGGGAAAGCGTTTATAAAAGTAGATGAAAAAGATTATGATTTAAGGCTATCAACAATACCTATTGTATATGGAGAAAAATTAGTAATTAGAATTTTATATGGAGAAATTTTTGAACATGATATTAGTCAAATAAATATGAGTGACTATCAAAGGGAAAAATTAAATAAAATGATATCCACTAAAAATGGATTAGTTTTAGTTAATGGTCCAACTGGTAGTGGAAAATCTACGACGTTATATTCAATTTTAAAAGAAATAAACAAGAAAGAAATTAATATAACTACTTTAGAGGACCCTGTAGAAGTTTTAATAGAGGGAATAAATCAAGTGGGATTAAATAGGAAGGCTAATATAACATTTTCGACTGGGCTTAGAAGCATTTTAAGACAAGATCCAGATGTAATTATGATTGGGGAAATAAGAGATGAAGAAACCGCAACCATGGCGGTTACGGCATCATTGACAGGCCATAAAGTGTACTCTACAATACATACTAAAACCCCTAAGGAAGTCTATTTTAGACTAGAAGATATGGGAGTCAAATCATATTTAATAAGAGATTCTTTGATAGGAATAATTTCTCAAAGACTAGTTAGGATACTATGTACAAAGTGCAAGATAGTTGATAAAAAGATTAGTTTTAATGGTAAAGAAGTTGTTCTTTATAAATCAAACGGGTGTAGTTATTGCAATTACTCTGGATATAAAGGAAGAAAATCAGTTAGTTCTGTAGTTTATATGGAAGAAAAAGTTAAGAAATTAATTACAAATATTTTCCAGGAAATAAAGGAGCTTAGTAACGATGAAATGATAGTAAATCTTAGAGTACTACTTGAAAATGGGTTAATATCTTATGGAGATTATAATAATTTTTTGTTAGAAGAGGATTTAAATTATGATAAAAATAAAATTATTATATAAAAAGATTAATTATAATGACTTAGCATTAATATCTGGAAATATAGCAATGTTATATAAAGAGGGAATATCAATGCTTATGATTATGGATTTACTTAATGAATTACCTATAAGTAAAGGTTATAAGGAAAGTATTAATAAGTCTAAAGATTATATATTGGAAGGAAAATCATTAGAAGAATGTTTTAAAATCTTTGATGATTTATATCCAGATTTTTTTATAGGAATGGTTTCTATGGGAGAGAAAAGTGGAAACTTATATAAAGTTTTAAAAGGCTTAGAAGAATATTGCAATAAAATAACTTTTATTAATACTACAATAAAAAATGTTCTTTCCTATCCATTATTAATTATAATTTCTTCTATATGTTTATTTGCTTTTATAGTGCTTTTTACAATACCAATATTATATGATTTCTTTAATAGTCTAGGCGGAAACGTGCCATTTATATGTAAGCTTTCATACGATCTTTCTAATTATATTAAAGAACATCCTATTATTTTTATAGTTTATATAGCGAATTATTTTATATTATTACCTTGGTTTTTATGTAAGTATTATCTTAAAGACAGATTAAGATTATTAATTAATAAAATTACTATTTATAAAGACTTCATTGAATATACATTTATCTTATTACTATCAATTATACTGAGAAGCGGGGTTAACCTATCTGAAGGTCTTATATATGCATCTAATAGTTTTAAAAATAAAGATTTGAAAGAGAGATTTTGTTACTTAAATTCAGGTATCTTAAATGGAGATGCTATTTCTATTACTTTAGGAAATACAGGCAATTATTCTAAGTACACAATATCTATTATAAAGTTAGGGGAAGAAGGTGGAGCTATAGATGAGAGATTAGACTCATTATCCTCCTACTTGGAAAAAAAACTAATATCGAAGATAAATAGGGGAATAGCACTTTTACAACCAGCATCAGTTATATTTATGGGCGGTTTTGTTATTATCTTTTTAATTATATTTATACTCCCATTATTTTCAGCAATGTTTGAGGTAGGTTTTTAATGAAAAAGGGTTATACATTAATTGAATTAATTATAGTGTTATCAATAATAACTATATTGGCGTCTATATCAATAATAAATGTTGGTAGATTCAGAGAAAAGTTTGAAAATATTGAATTAAATAACTTAGCAACTGAAGTTAAGTCATTATTAAGTTTTGGAAAGTCATATTGTAGAAAAAATAAGGTGCCAGGTAAAATCATTGTAGGAGCAGATAGAAAAACAATAACATTCGAAGTTACAAATAACTCTTATGAAACGAGTAAGTCAATAAAGTTAAAAGATAGTATGGATATAGGTAGTAATTTTAATTCTTCGGGTAATATAAAAACTAACGAAAATAATATAAATGATGAGGGTTTCATTAAATCAGCAGGCACTATAACCATTACAAATGGATATAATAAGAGAATTGAAATAACTGTAAGTGTAGGTAATGATATAATTAGAAGTTATCCCAATGATAGCGAAGAAGGAGATATTATACAATGAAAAAGGGGAGTACTTTAGTTGAAGGAATAATGTCAATGTCGTTATTATTAATAGCTTTGACCCTTTGTACACAAATTTTTATTATTTCAACTAAATCTATAGATTTAAGAGAAAAAAAGGAAGAAGCTAATAGGTTAAGCTATGCAATAGAAAATGAAATTAAGTATAATGTAAGTTTTGAAGATATTAATAATTCATTTGTGAATGGACGTTTATCTTTAAAATATAAAGAGGATATCTTAAATAGCTTACTAGTAACTTCACTTTTATCTTTGGAAAGAGGAAATGAAATTGTTATAAAAAGAGAAATAGATAATTCAACAGAAGAAAAATATAAAATTTCCACGTTCAAGATAACAATTTATAATTCAAAGTGGGGGATTTTGGATGAAAGAATATTTATTAAATCTTATTGGATGGATATATAACAAAAAGAAATTAGGATTTACATTAATAGAATTAAATATCTCAATGCTAATTCAATTAATAGTATTAACATTAGTCATCAACACATCTATTTTAATAATTAAAAGCTACTCAGTATTACTTAATAACACTGAAGTGCAGGACCCTTTTGATGATGCAGTTTTGAATCTAGAAAGGCTTTTAACTGCAAGTATGATTGAATCTATTGATATTAGTGATAATTCTCTAAATAATGGTGGAGAAATAGTAATTAATTACAGGATAGACAATAACGAAACTGATATTAAGAAAAAGAAGATATATTTAAATACTAGTAAGAAAAGCATAATTATTGAAACATATAAAAATAATTTTAAAATGGGTGTCAATATATTAATGACAGATGTTTTAAGTTTTGAAATTATAAAGAAAAGCAATATATACTATTTGAAAATAACTAATGTAAATACAGATGAGAGGATTATTTGTATATGAAATTAAAAAATAAGAAAAGGGCATTTGCCTTTGTACAAAGCTTAATAGTATTTATGTTTATTATTTTAATAGTAAGCATTTCAATTAATCTGATCAACTACAATTATCTTAAATCGAAAACATTTAATTCATATAGTGATAAGAAAACGTTGACTATTGAGGAGGAACTTATATTAAAGGAAATAAATAAAAGTAAAAATTATAGTTATGATGATGGCCAATATAAGCTTATTATGAAAAGAAATTCTTATTATTTAATAAAAAAAAGTACTAACTCTAATAAATATTATGAACTTGAGATTAAGGAATATAATAGTGAAAGAATTTTGATACCAACATATTATAAAACTAAGAATATCATAGGAGATAT
>NZ_JASCQJ010000056.1:0-17757 GCF_033043255.1 Clostridium lamae
TTCCTAATAGTTGATTTTAAATCTTAAAATTAACTTTTAACATTTTGAAATGAGAATGTTTTAAATATATACTTAATTAAGAAGTAAAGAATAATTAATTATTTCACAAAGAATAGTTAATAAAGGAGGTATTATTATTAATATACTAAGATTAGCTGAGAATATAAGTAAATTAAGAAGAGAGAAAAAGATAACTCAAGAGGAACTAGCAAACTTTTTAAAAATTACTAAGGCTTCTGTTTCTAAGTGGGAAACAGGACAAAGTTACCCTGATATATTATTATTACCACAAATTGCGTCTTATTTTGATGTCACTATAGATGAATTACTTGGATATAAACCTCAATTAAGTCCTGAACAAATTAAGAAATATTATTTGGACTTAGCAGAAGATTTTTCAAAATTACCATTTGATGAAGTTATTAAAAAAAGTAGAGGCTTAGTTAAAAAGTATTATTCTTGTTATCCTTTTTTAAGTCAAATTGTTGTATTATGGTTAAATCATTTCATGATTTCAGGAGATAAAGATAAGGAAATAGAGGTTTTAAATAGTATTATAGAACTTTCAGATCATATTATTAAAAGTAGTAGTGATGTTAGTTTATATGAAGAAAATTTATACTTTAAGGCAATAGCCAAGCTTTATTTAGGAAGAGCACAAGAAGTAATTGAAGACTTAGAACCTATTTTAAATAAGAAACAACTAACAGTACAATATGAACCAATACTAATTCAAGCCTACCAAAGCATTGGAGAAATTTCAAAGGCAGAAATTCATAGCCAAAAAACTGTTTATAAGGACTTAATGAATTTAATATCTAATAGTATGGCAATGATTAATTTGAAAATTCAAGATAGTGAATTTTGTGATGAGACAATAAATAGAATTAGAAAAGTTATAGAAGCATATGAAATTAAAAATTTACATCCAAATATAGCTTTACAATTTAATTATCAAGAAACTATCTTTTATTCTGTATATGGGGATAAGGAAAAGGCTTTAAAATCACTTAGAGAATTTGTTAATGGAAGTCTTAAGTTTATTGAAGAAGGTATTTTTCTTCATGGAGATAAATATTTTAATCGCTTAGAAGAGTGGTTTGAAGAATTTCCATTAAAGACAGAGGCTCCAAGAAATGGGAAGATTGTAATGGAAAGCTTACTTCCAGCTCTTGAGAATCCCTCTCTATCAATTCTTTTTGATGAAAAAGAATATAAAGAATTAAAGATGAAAATAGAAAGAAGAAAGGAAAGTAAATAACTATGGAATTAAAAGAAATATTACCATTTTTAATACCTCTTATAATAGCAGAATTAATTTTACTAGGAGTTACTATAAGACATATATTAACTCATAATAAATATAAAAGAGGAAATAGAACTATTTGGCTTGTTATTGCTATTATTGGAATGCAATTTATTGGACCAATTTTATATTTCCTACTTGGAAAAGAGGATGATTAAATGGATGTTCTAAAAGTAACGAATCTTTCTAAAAGTTTTGGCTCTCAAAAAATTATAGATAACTTAAGTTTTAAGGTTGGAGAAAAAACTATTTATGGTTTTATTGGAGAAAATGGAGCTGGAAAAACTACTACAATGAAAATGATTTTAGGTCTTTTAAAAAGTGATAATGGAATAATAGAAGTAAATGGCGAGAAGGTTATTTATGGAGATACTAAGACTAATAAATATATAGGATATCTTCCTGATGTTCCTGAATTTTATGGATATATGACACCATACGAATATTTAAACTTATGTGGAGAAATTACAGGCATTCCAAAAGAGGAAAGAAAGGTTAGAATATTAAGATTATTAGAAATGGTAGGTCTTGAAAATTCGAAAAAAAGAATTAATGGATTTTCTAGAGGAATGAAACAAAGACTTGGAATAGCTCAAGGCTTATTAAATAAGCCTAAACTTCTTATTTGTGATGAACCTACTTCTGCTTTAGATCCAATAGGCAGAAAAGAAATTTTAGATATTCTAAAGTTAGTAAAGGAGGAAACAACAGTTATATTTTCCACACATATATTATCTGATGTGGAGAATATCTGTGATGAAATTGGGCTTCTTCATAATGGAAAGTTAGCTCTTCAAGGGAGCTTAGAAGAAATAAAAACTTTACGAAAAAGGGAAGGATTTAATATAGAGTTTAAATCCGTAGAAGAAGCAGAAAGATTTTCTAAGATACTACCAATAAAGTATTCTAATGATAAACCTATTTTAGAATACCTTGAAAAGAGTGAAGAGGATATGGGTTATGCTATGAAGCTACTTTATGAAAATAAAATTTATCCTTTAAAGATTGAAATGAGAGAGCCAACCTTAGAATCTTTATTTATGGAGGTGGTTAGCAAATGAAGCAGGTAGTTGCTTTTACTAAAAAGGAATTTATGGAACTTACTCGAAGTGGAAAGTTATATCTTCTTATAGGTATTTTCTTTATTTTTGGAATAATGAACCCTGCACTTGCAAAACTAACTCCTTTTTTATTTGAAATGTTATCAGAGTCCTTAAAGGAACAAGGGATTATGATTACGGAAGTTTCGGTGACAGCTATGACTTCTTGGGAACAGTATTATAAAAATATATCTATGGAATTTATAGTTTTTGTTATTATGTTTTGTGGTATTTTTACTTCAGAATATCAAAAGGGAACACTTATTAATGTTTTGACAAAAGGACTTTCTAGATGGAAGGTTGTCTTAGCTAAAAGTATTACTATGATTTTAACTTGGACTTTATGCTATTGGTTATGCTTTGGAGTTACCTATGTTTACAATGCTTATTTTTGGAACAATAGTATTGCACAAAATATAATTTTTGCAGCAAGTGCTTCTTATTTATTTGGAATATTCTTAATTGCAATTATTGTACTTGCTTCATCTTTTATGAAAACTTCATCTTCAGTTCTTCTTTTTACAGGAGGAACATATTTAGTTATTTATTTATTAAATATGGTAGTAAAGCTATCAAAGTATCTTCCAATTAAATTAACATCAGGTCTTGAATTATTAAAGGGAGCATCTTTGATTTCAGATTATGGACTTTCCATGTTAGTTACAATAATCTTAATAGTACTATCATTTACTTTAGCAATTATAAATTTTAATAGAAGAAAGTTATAAAGGGCATAAAATTATAATTTTAGGATAAAAACTATTTGTAGTGTATAATATAAAATAACTATTAAAAAGTAAATAGTTATTTAAGATAAGAAAAGATGAAATATTGAGGTGTCTAATGGACGGTACAAATAGAAATAATATTAAAGTTGGATCAAAGGTTAAAGTGGTTGAAAAAGCAAATCAAAGAACAGGGAAACTTACAGAAGGAGTAGTAAAAAGAATCCTTACTAATTCATCTAATCATCATCATGGAATAAAGGTGATGCTAGAAAGTGGAATTGTGGGAAGAGTTCAAGAAGTAATAGTATAAAAATGGGGTGTATCAGATTTATAAAATGATACACCCCATTTAACTATTGTGCTTTTTCCATTAAATTAGAGTTTGTCCAACTTAATTTTTGCCATTCAAGAAGTAGTTCATTTAAAACTTTTCTTAGAACTTTTCCTATAATATAGTAACAGTTATCATTTAAATTAGCTAATGAAACTCTAAACGACCATTCAGAAGAAGCAAAGCCATCACCATTTAATAAAACCACTGAATAATTTCTTGCTAAATCATAAAGTATATCAAAAGGAGTATAATTTTCAGAAATATAATTAGAAAACTCTTCATTATATTTAATTCTAGCCCAATCTAGAATATTGATTTCAGTATAATAAGAAGCATCCATAGGATTCTCAGTAAGTTCCAATTGTAATCCTTCAAATAATATAGATTTACGTCTTTGGCATATTTCCATAGTTAACTTTTTATAGTTATTAGCTATATCAACAAGAGCTGATCCACAGAATAAAGCCATTTGAACTTGTTGAGGCGTGGAAAGTCCTGCAGTATGATTTAAAGCAACTTGTCTACTATCTGCAACTAATCTATCTATAAATGGTACTTCTTCTGGATTTAAGCTCATATGCTTATATCTAGTATTTAAATTTTCTTTTTCCTCATCCGAAAGATTTTTTATTAAATCATTAAATATATTATTTTTATTAAGTAGTATTGATCCTAATCTCCAACCTGTAACTCCAAAGTATTTAGATAAAGAATAAACACCTATAGTATTATAAGGCAAATAAGAAATAATAGACTTGAAGTCTTTGATAAATGTACAATAAACATCATCAGTTATTATCATTAAATTAGGATTATAATTGGTTACTACATTTATTAAGTTATTTATAGTTTTTTCATTTAAGGCTATAGAAGCTGGATTATTTGGATTAACTATAAATAAAGCCTTTATGTTATTATTTTTAAGTTTTTCTAATTCTTCCATTGGATATTGGAAGGTTGGTTTATTATTTTCATCTAATTCATTAGCATGAATTCTAATAACATTAAAATCATATTCAGGTAAATGAGGTATTTCTAAATAAGGTGTGAATATTGGTGTCATAAGTGCAATAGTATCACCTTTTCTTAATAAGTTATTTACAGCTAAGGAATTAAATATATAACACATAGCAGCTGTACCACCTTCAACAGCAAATACATCAAAAGAATCATTGTATTCATTAGTACCGCATAACTCTTTTAATAAATACCTATTAACTATTTTCTCAATATGTAAAAGCATTCTATCAGGAAAAGGATAATTATCTCCTATAATTCCATCACATATTTCAAATAAGAAGTCATCTTTGTTGAAATTAAATTCATTTATGCAATAATCTATTATATCCCTTAAAAGTTTAATACCTGCTAAATTACTATTCTCATTATAGTAATCTATAAACCTATTATAAATGCCATCTTTTTTTATCATCCCAGCTAAGTTTTCAGCACATAGGGTTCTTTGACATTCTAAAACAGCAAATTGACCTAAGGTGAAGAAGGCTTGTCTAGGAGTTGAAGATGTCCAATTAGGATTTCCTCTTCCTGCATCTAACACAGTTCCATTAAATTTTTCTTTATTTAGATTTGCTAAACTTATTAGTTTATCTTTAAATTCGAAAGGACTTATTCTTCCATAAAGCTTTTTTAAGTAGTCCTTATTTAACATTACATCCATTACGGTCTCCTTCTTGTATTTAATTGTCTATTATTAGTATAAAGCTAGATAGTAAAAAATCAATGATTTCCTGCAAAAAATACAATATATGAAATATTTGATTCACATATTGATGAATTGAAAATTTATATCATTTATCTAAAAGATAAATTGATAAAGTGATAATATCCTTAATATAATTTTGTTAAAATAATTCTTGAATTGATTAATATATACGTATATAATAAAAATATAATTTTATATTGTTCGGATGAAGGTAGTGGGAGAGTGATTATTTATAATCCACCGAAGAAGTAAATCTTTCAGGTATTAGGACCGCTATTGGACGAACCTCTGGAGAGACTCGTAAAGAGCACCGAAGGAGCAAGGTAGCTTATTTTTAAGCTATTGAAACTCTCAGGTAAAAGGACAGGGGATATGATAGGGCTATAGTTTTATTGTTATAGCTTTTACTATCTATTCTCCTCCGTAAAAATTTTTTTAAGGGGGATTTTTTTATGTTAATCAAAATTCAATCAATTTTAAATGCTATAAATAGCATTATATGGGGACCACCATTACTCATATTACTAGTAGGAACAGGCATTTATTTAACATGGAGGCTTAAATTACTTCAAGTAATAAGATTACCACTAGCATTTAAGTATGTTTTTTCTAAGGAAGAAGATAATGATGAGATGGCTAAAGGAGATGTATCTAGCTATGGAGCCTTATGTACAGCGTTATCAGCAACTATTGGAACAGGAAATATAGTTGGAGTTGCAACAGCAATCACAGCTGGAGGGCCTGGAGCTGTATTTTGGATGTGGTTTGCAGCATTTTTTGGAATGGCAACAAAGTATGCTGAAGGATTACTTGCAATTAAGTATAGAGAAATTGATGAAAATGGAGAAATGGCTGGTGGTCCAATGTATTATATAAAAAATGGACTAGGATTAAATTGGTTAGCAAAATTATTTGCTATATTTGGTGTAGGAGTTGCATTACTTGGAATAGGAACGTTTGGACAAGTTAAATCTATTGCAGATGCTGCACAAATAGGATTTAATATACCTATTGTAGTAACAACAGTAATAATTACAATACTAGTTGCTTTGATAACATTAGGTGGAATACAAAGAATATCAAGTGTGTCTGAAAAGATAGTACCTTTTATGGCAATTTTATATATGATTGGTGCATTGTTAGTATTATTTTTTAATTTTGAAAAAATACCTGCAGCACTTTTATTAATAATTGAAAGTGCATTCAATCCAAAGTCTGCGTTAGGAGGAGCTACAGGAATAACAGTATCAATTGCAATGCAAAGAGGAATTGGAAGAGGAATATTTTCTAATGAATCTGGTCTTGGGAGTGCACCAATAGCAGCAGCTGCTGCAAAGACAAAATCAGCAGTTAGACAAGGGTTAATTTCAATGACAGGAACTTTTTTAGATACTATAATTGTTTGTACTATGACAGGGATAGTAATAGTTTTAACTGGAAACTATAGTAGCAGTCTAGAAGGAGCGGCATTAACAACTTTAGCTTTTGAATCTGGTTTACCAATAGCAGAAGTAGGGAAGTATATAGTTAATATAGGACTTATATTCTTTGCTTTTACAACTATTATTGGTTGGAACTATTATGGTGAAAGATGTGTTCAGTATTTAGTTGGAATTAAAGGAATAAAGCCATATAAGTGGATTTTTATAATATTAGTTGCTGTTGGACCATTCTTGCCATTAGAGATGATCTTTATAATAGCAGATATAGTAAATGGTCTTATGGCATTTCCGAATTTAGTAGGTTTAATAGGACTAAGAAAAGTAGTTATAGAAGAGACAGAGCAATACTTTGAAGCTATAAAGGAAAGAGAAGAAGTATTATCTTCTTAAATATATAATAAATCAGTTTTCATAATTTCCGATGAGAAGAGAAATTATTTCATTTAGATGGAAAGATAAAAAACTATAATGCTAGTGTGACTTGGAGCTTGCGACTGAACAGCTAGCATTACAGTTTTTTTCTTTATTTTTTCTTAAAATAATACTAATAAGATTTAAAAACTTAGAATATTATTATAATATATTATTAAGTAAACTAGGAGGTGGGGACTTGCAATATAAAGGAACATATGGAGGTTTAAACAATGTTAGTAAATCAGCAAAGGATAATAAGATTAAAAAAATAATTTTAATTTTATCATTCTTAATTACTTTTATTAGTACTCTGTTTATAGTGGCTCCTAGAATAATAAATAAAATTGATAATAGTATTAATCTTTCGAAAGAAGAAATTCAAAGTTATATAGATGTAACTGATGAATTAAGTAAGTCTGGATATCAATTAAATTGGCAGGAGATAGCGGCAATTAACTCAGTTTTAAATGATGGAAATTTTGAAATTAATAATGAAAACATAAGTAATATAGCAAATGTATTATTAAAAAAAGATAATGAGGGCAATGTAATAGGAATTAACTCTTTTAAAAATGCTATTAAAAGTTTAAAGCTAAATAAAGAATCAGAAGAGTTAGCAAAAAATAATCTAGAAAGAATAAAGAATAATTATATTAATGAAAGCCTGGCGAAAGATAGGGATAAAGTAGGTTTTGTAGAAAGTATATCTGAAATTGCTTATGAAAATTACAGTGATTATGGGATTTTACCTTCAATAACTATTTCACAAGCTATCTTAGAATCGGGATGGGGAGAATCTACATTATCATCAGGATATAATAATTTATTTGGAATAAAAGCTGATAGTAGATGGAGCGGAAAAAAAGTAGAATTAGAAACTAAAGAAAATTATGATGACGTAATAGTTGGCGCATTTAGGGCCTATGATGATTTTGATGAATCTATTAAAGATCATGGTAAATTCTTATATGAAAATGAAAGATATGCTGCAAATGGATTATTCGAAGGAAAAAGATATAAGGAACAAGCGCAAGCACTAGAAAATGCAGGATATAGTACATCAAAAGATGAAGAAGGAAATTTAATTTATGCAGATAAATTAATAAGAGTTATACA
The DNA here is from genome assembly GCF_033043255.1 of Clostridium lamae. NCBI lineage: Bacteria > Bacillati > Bacillota > Clostridia > Eubacteriales > Clostridiaceae > Clostridium > Clostridium lamae. The sequence continues at coordinate 8,164 of NZ_JASCQJ010000056.1, forward strand.
AGAAAATAACTTAATGATTTACGATAATCTCGTGAAAAGAAATTAAAAGAGGAATTATCTCCTCTTTTACTTTATTTTGAATTTAGTTTCATCTGGTATTACAGCTATTTCTTTCTTTGAAAGTGACGTAATTTTAATAAAGTAGTTTCCTCTACTAATAATACTAATAAATCTTAAAAGTGAATTATCGTTTCCTTGGACTTCCATTTCCACCATACCGTTTGACATATTATGAACCCATCCAGTTAAATTAAGGTTTGTTGCATTCATTTGACAATAATATCTAAATCCAACACCCTGAACTCTTCCATCAGCAACAATATAATATCTGGTCACTATATCACTCCTTATACAATTTAATAAAGAAATTATACCATAAATTGAGCAAAAGAATTAATATTCTGAAATTTTTAATTATAAAATATGCAAATAGATGGTATAATTTAAAGGAGAGCGTTTAGGGGAGGTATTATTATGGAAAAATCTTTAGTACTTATAAAACCAGATGCGGTTAGAAAAAATTTAATAGGTAAGATTATTAGTAAGTATGAAGAGAATAATCTAAGAGTTGTAAATTTGAAAATGGAAAGTATTACGAAGGAATTTGCTAGTATACATTATGCGGAACATATAGGAAAGGATTTTTATGATCCTTTAATAAATTTTATAACTAGCGGACCTTTATGTGCTTTAGTTTTAGAGGGTGAAAATGCTATTGAAAGAATTAGAGATATAAATGGTAGTACTAATCCTGAAGTAGCAAAAGAAGGAACTATAAGAAAAATGTATGCAAGCAGTAATAGGGAAAATTGTGTACATGCTTCAGATAGTGAAAATAGTGCTAAAAGAGAAATAATGTTATGGTTTGGGGAACAATGAAAAATGAATAATGAAAAATGTAAAATTTAAGAAGAAACTCCCTAAGGAGTTTCTAAAATAAATATATTGAAAAGGAGATGCCTAAACATCTCCTTTTCAACATGATATTTCATATTTTCTAATTAATCTTTACTTTTAACCAAACATCATCATATAGTTTAATATCATTTCCTAGATCCTTATATATCTCACATTTATCTAAGACTTCATCAGAAGGATAAACAGCTTCATCTTCTTGTGTTTCTTCGTCAAGAAGAGCATAAGCAGCAGCGTTAGGAGTAGCATAGCCTATATATTCAACATTTTCTTTTGCGTTCTCAGGATCAGATAAGAAATTTATAAATTCTTCAGCTTCAGTTTTATGTTTTGCTCCTTTAGGAATAACCATAACATCAAACCATTTATTAGAACCTTCCTTAGGAACAACATATTGAAGGTTTAAATCTGAAGCTTCATCTTGAATGTAGATGGCATCACCAGAATATACAGTAGCCATTATTGCTTCTCCGTTAATCATCTTATCCTTAACTTCATCCATAACATAAGATTGAACTAAAGGCTTTTGTTTTATTAATTCATCCGCAGCAGCGTTTAATTCGTCTTTATTTACTGAATTCATTGAATAACCAAGTCTAACTAATGATATTGCTAAGGTATCTCTTATAGAATCGAACATAAAAATTTCGCCCTTATATTTTTTATTCCATAAGATATCCCAGCTATCAACAACGTCATCAACTCTATCAGCATCATATATAATACCAATAGTTCCCCACATATAAGGAACAGAGTATTCATTGTTAGAATCATAAGGTAAATTCTTGAAATCTTCTCCGATATATTGGTAATTTGGGATGTTATTAAAGTCTATTTTTTCTAACATATCCTCTTTCTTCATCTTTTCAACCATATAGTCAGAAGGGAAGATTAAGTCATAAGTACCTGGACTATTTTTAACCTTTTGATACATTATTTCGTTCGACTCATAAGTATCATAAATAACATCTATACCAGTTTCATTTTCGAATTTTTCTATTAAATCTTCATTTATATAGTCACCATAATTAAATACATTTAAAGTTCTTTTACCATTTTCATCATCACTCTTACAACCAACGAAGGCGGAAGATATAAATATTAATGAAGATAGTATAGCGATGGACTTTTTAAGCTTTTTCAACTTTATCACCTCTTGTAAATTCCTTTCTATTAGCTATTAATAAAAGGGTTAATACTGTTACAAACATTAATGTAGAAAGAGCATTGATTTCAGGTTTAATACCCCTTCTTGCCATTGCAAAAATTTCAATCGAAAGGTTTGTAACCCCTGGACCAGCTGTGAAGAAACTAATAACAAAGTCGTCAATTGACATAGTAAAAGCCATTAGCATTCCAGCAAAAATACCAGGTTTAATTTGAGGCAATATAACATTTCTTAGAGTATAAGCTGGTGTAGCACCTAGGTCTAAAGCAGCTTCTTCAATGTTCTCAGGTAATTGTCTAAGCTTAGGTAAAACTGCAAGTATTACATATGGAATATTAAATGTAATATGAGCAAGTAACATTGTAGTAAATCCAAAATCTAATTTAGTAATAGGTCTTATAAATATGAATAAACTCATTAATGCAATTCCTGTTACAATATCAGGATTTAATACAGGTAAATAGTTTATATTTAATAATAGAGCTTTTTTGGGTCCTTTCATTTTATTAATTCCAATAGCAGCTAATGTTCCTATTATTGTAGCTACTACAGAAGAAATAACAGCTATAACTACTGTGAAGAAAAGAGCTTTCATAATATTTTCATTATTGAATAATTCAACATACCATTTTAAAGTAAATCCAGACCATTTTCCCATAGTTTTTGAATCGTTGAATGAGAATATTATTAAGGCAGCAATAGGTGTATATAAGAATATGAAAATTAAAACTAAATAAAACTTTTTAATAAAATTTTCTAAACTTTTTACCATAATTGTCCGCCTCCTTCTTTAGCTTCTGAATTATCAAATAAACTCATTATAGCCATACAAATTAAAATAATTACCATCATAAATATCGAAATAGATGAACCAAAGTTCCAGTCACCCATTGTTGTAAATTGTTGTTCAATTAAATTACCTAAAAGCATATATTGACCGCCACCTAGTAATCTAGAAATTACAAAGGTAGAAACAGCTGGCATAAATACCATAGTAATACCTGAAATTACACCAGGCATACTTAAAGGCAAAACAACTTTTCTAAATACTTGTCTTTTATTAGCACCTAAATCAGATGCTGCATTTAATAAATCAGTATCTATTTTAGTTAGTACAGTATAAATAGGTAAAACCATAAATGGCAAGAAATTATATATCATACCTAAGATTACTGCACCATCAGTATACAAGAAATTAAAAGGTCCAAAGCCTAAATAGCCAAGTATAGTATTAATAAATCCATTTTTACCTAGTATAGGTAGCCATGCGTAAGTTCTAAGTAAGAAATTCATCCACATAGGAACTATAAATAACATAATTAAAATATTTCCTTTTGAAGGCTTCATTCTAGAAATTATATAAGCTACTGGATATCCAAGTACTAGACACCAGAAAGTAGATAAAAATGCAAGCCATAAGCTTCTTTCAAAAACTTTAATATATTGTGGTTGAATTAATCTTAAAAAGTTTTCTGTTGAAAATTTATAACTCCCATCAGGAGTAGAAACAGTAAAGCCGAAAAATAATACTATTAATAAAGGAATTACAATAAATAGAGCACTCCAAAATATAAATGGATAAGAGGCAATATTTTTTCTAGATATTTTTGATTTACTCATTTGCAGAAACCTTTCTCATTATGTGAATATCTTCTGGGTAAATATCTAAACCAATTACAGAATTTACTTCTGCGAATTTAGTATTGTGTATAATCCATTTATGATTTCCTTCTTCAACTTCTATTTCGTAATGAACTCCTTTAAAAATTATTGATTTTACAGTTCCTTTTATCATTCCTTTTTCAGCTGATACCATTTTAATATCTTCTGGTCTAATAACCACATCTACTAATTCATCTTTATTAAACCCTTTATCTACGCAGTCAAAGATTCTATTGCAAAATTCAACTTTGTAATCTTTAAGCATTTTTCCATCTAGTATATTACTTTCTCCAATAAAATCAGCAACAAAAGCATTAGCTGGTTCATTGTATATATCTTCAGGAGAGCCCATTTGTTGTATTCTACCTTTGTTCATAACAATTATCGTATCCGACATAGTTAATGCTTCTTCTTGATCGTGAGTTACAAAGATAAAAGTAATTCCTAATCTTTGTTGTATTCTTTTAAGCTCTATTTGCATTTCTTTTCTAAGTTTTAAATCTAAAGCTCCTAATGGTTCATCTAAAAGAAGAACTTCAGGTTCGTTAACTAGTGCTCTAGCAATTGCAACTCTTTGCTGTTGCCCACCACTTAAAGATTCAATTTTTCTTTTTTCAAATCCTTCTAGTGATACTAGCTTTAGCATTTCTTTCACTTTTGAATCAATTTTGTCCTTTGGAGTCTTCTTTATTTTTAATCCAAATGCAACATTATCATAGACATTCATGTGAGGAAACAAGGCATATTTTTGGAATACGGTGTTTACCTGCCTCTTATATGGAGGCAATGAAGAAATATCACTTCCATCAAATAAAATTTCACCTTCATCAGCTTCTTCAAAACCAGCTATTATTTTTAATGTTGTTGTTTTACCACATCCACTTGGACCTAGTAATGTTAAAAACTCATTCTTTTTAATGTTTAATGATAGATTATCTAAAACACAATTATCTTCAAATGTTTTAGAAACACCTTTAATTTCTATAATATTTTGTTCCAAAATAAACACCTCTTTCTATAGATTTAAAATGATGGTGGAGTACTTATCCAAATTACTTTGGCTTGGCTTTTTCCTGGATTCGAAATATAGTGATTCGATCTAGGTTTAAAATAAAAGCTTTCACCTTTTTTTACTTTAAATTTCTTTTTTCCTAAATGTAATATAATGGTTCCAGATAAAACATAGCCAAACTCTTCACCTTCATGAGGTTCTTCCTCTATATATTGCCCGTTAGGTTCCAAAGTTATCATGATTGGTTCCATTTCATTTTTTTGTGCATTAGGTATAAGCCACATTAACTTATATTTTAAGTCTTCATTTTCAGTTTCAAACATATCTTCATATGTAAAAGTAACTTTTTCTTCACTAGCATCACTAAAGAATTCTCTTAGATTTGTTCCAAGAATTTCCAATATATCTATTAATGTTGCTATTGAAGGGGAAGTTAAATCATTTTCTACTTGTGATATAAAGCCTTTAGATAATTCACATCTATTAGCTAATTCTTCTTGAGTCAGTTGTTTCTCAATACGTAGTCTACGTATCTTTTCACCAATTTCCACAAATACACCTTCCATATAAATATTTTCTAATACTAAACATTATGTTTAAAATTACTAAACAAACTATTGTAATTATATAGATATATAAATAAAAAATCAATATTTTTTTATGAAATTATGAAAAAATATTTCTTCTGAAGTTATTGGTATTAGTGAGTTAGGACATGGTTTATGAAAATGGAGTTTAATAAAACAACATTTAAAGTTTAGGAATACTAAATATTTTTTAGAGAATGATAATTGATAGAAAATTCGATAATCTTTATAAATTAGATAAACTCAATGCCTTAAAAAAGTTAAAGCTTATATAATTAGTTAGTATAAATAATAAAATATTAAAATTTAATTACATAATTTACATATTATTCTCATATTTCTTGATTAAAGGAAGGATTTATGAGATAGTTATTTATATATTGACTTTAAGAAAAAGGAAAATATTTATAGGTGATATAATGAATGATATTAATTTATATAGAAGAAATGGGAAACTTATTTATATTAAAATGCCTGAATTTAATGAATTAGCTTTTGTTAAAGAATTATGGGGCAATAGAAAAAATATGAACGATGTAGGAGGAGTATATTCATTTCCAGAAGAAAAATGGGGCATGTTTTACAAAAAAATGGTTTCTCCAACAGATGGGAAAAATTTTTATTGCTTGATTTATGATTTAAATGATAAACCAATAGGTGAGGTTAGCTTTCATGGTTATAACTCGGCTACAAAGGTTGCGAGAATTAATGTAAAAGTTCATTATGAACATAGAAGAAAAGGATATGGGGAAGAGGCTTTAAGACTACTTTTAGAATATTATTTCTTTGAATTTGGAGGACAGGCAATAATAGATTCAGTAAAGAATGATGAGGGAAAATTTCTGTTGAAAAAAATTGGTTTTGAAGAACTAAATAATTTTAGAAATCAAGGAACATATAAGTTAACTAAAAATAAGTTTATGAGCTTTAAAGCTAATAATAAGATTTCAGTTGCTGTTTTGTCTTATGATAATATTGATTTAACAGAATACTTTTTACCTTTTAATATTTTTAATAAGGTAAATGGAATTTTAAAAGAAGATTATTTTAATGTATATTCAATATGTGATGAATTTAAGATTAAAAGTAAATATGATTCTATAGAAATAAAACATAATGCTAATGATTGTGATGTTTGTCCAGATATTTTAATAGTCCCAGGTGGAAGTGGTGTTGAAAAAGCTATTAAGGATAAAGTGTTATTAGCATATATAAATAAGGTGTTTTCTCACTGTGATTATATAGTTACATTTTCAAGTGGGGTATACTTTTTGAATGAAATTATAAATATGGATGGGATTTCTATACCAAATTCTAAATATCAGATAGATGGAGTGAATAGATTAAATAAAGACTTTGTGGATAATGGTAAGATAATGATCTCTAATAAATTAGTAGGACATATAGAATTATGTATGAATTTAGTAAAAAAAATAGCAGGCGATGAAGTTTCAATGAAATTAGCTGAAGAAATTGGATATTTATTCTAGTATTAATATATTAACATTGGACAATTTATAATATACAGATTATAATTGTTTTTGATAATTTCATAGGGTTTAATTGTACAATATGAGGAGAAGATAAGATGATAAAAGGGAGAATTCATTCTATAGAAACCATGGGACTTGTAGATGGACCAGGTATAAGAGTTGTAGTATTTTTTCAAGGATGTAAATTAAGATGTCTATATTGCCACAATCCTGATACTTGGAGTGAAAAAGAAGGTACAGAATATGATGTTGAAGATTTAGTTAAGAAAATTAAAAGGTTCAAAAGTTATTTTTCAACATCAGGTGGAGGCGTTACTTTTTCAGGAGGAGATCCACTAAGACAACCAGAATTTCTTTTAGATGTCTTGAAACGTTGCAAAGAAGAAGGAATACATACTTGTTTAGATACTTCTGGAGTGGGGTTTGGAGATTATGATGAAATATTGAAATATACTGATTTAGTTTTATATGACGTTAAGCATTTAACTGAAGAAGGTTATTTAGATATGACTGGAAATAAAATTGATGAAAGCAATAAATTCATAGAGGCTGTTAAAAGAGTAGGTACTAAGTTATGGATAAGACAAGTAGTAGTTCCGGGAAGAACTGATAGTGAAAATTATATGAAATCATTAAGGACTTTTGTTGATTCATTACAAAATGTTGAGAAAGTAGAATTACTACCATATCATTTATTAGGTGTGAGTAAATACGAAAATATGAAGTTGAAGTATAGATTAGATGGAGTTCCTGCTATGGACAAGGAAGTTTGTAAGGAGCTTAAAGATAAGTATTTTAGTGAATATTAATATATAGGGAAAAGAAATAAAGCTAAGAATTTATATTGAAAATTAGATTTTTATAATTCCGAATAAAATGAGGAATTATTTCCTTTGATACAAAAAGAAAAAATATAATGTTAGTGTGACTTGGAGCTTGCGACGGAACAGCTAACATTATATTTTTTCTTTATTTTTTTATTTAAGTATTTTTGAGAAGTATCCAGCAGGAATTAATCCCTTTTTCATACCTTGAATTACAGCTAAGTAAGTTGCAGCAGTATCGAATCTGGCATCATGATAGTTGCCACTTCCTTCAAAAAGCTCGTTTGCTCTATTTGATATTTGTTCTTCTGTGATTCCTAAGAAATCTATTACTTCTGCAAGTTTTGGATTTTTTATTGAACCAGATGGATTCAATATGTTGCATATAGACTTGTAGTAGGCCATTGTACAAAAAGTATTTTTAGGTTCCCAAGTAGTATCTACAAGGCCGGCCTCCCAAAGTTGTTGTAATTCATGTTTTAAAAATTTTATATCAAATTGAACATTGTGACCTATAATAAAGTCAGCATCAAAAAAGTCTGGCATAAACTCATGAACAAACTCTAAGAATTCTCTTCCATCAGAAAGTTCATAAAGCTTTTCTAAAGAAAAACCATGAATTGCTTCAGCACCTTCATCCATAGTATCTACTGTAAAGAAAAAGTTTTTACCAGTAGTTTTTTGTGGTTTGGTTGAAGCATCTATTACTATATAACTTAATTGACAAATGTTTCCTGGTTTTATGCTTGTCGTTTCTGTATCAAAAAATAATAGCTTCATATTATCCTCCTAAGATTATTTTGCTTATTATATAATAACATAAAAAATAAATAAATCAAAAAAGAGCTGTCACGACAGCTCGGTATTAAATCTTATTTTCCTTCAAAGGCTTTAGAAATAACCTTAAATAGTTCAAGACAAGTTTCTAATGTTCTTTGATTATCATCTAGCATAGGATTAAATTCTACAAAATCCATAGACCTAACTAAAGAAGTATTTATTACAGTTTCTATTACTTCTTTTCCTTCTGCAAAGGATAAACCATCTTCTACAGGAGTACCTGTACCTGGTACATAAGATGGATCTAAGCTATCAATATCAAAACTAAAATGAATATTTTTAACATTATTCTTCTTAAATGCTTCCAGTAATTCTTTTAATACTGTTTTAATGCCCTTTGTTTTAATATCTTTCATGGTCCATACATTCAGATTATATTCCTTGATTAACTCAAGTTCACCTAAATCTAAGTCTCTGCAACCTAATAAAAATACTTTTTCAGGTTTAACCTTTTGGCCAGGGAAATAAATGTTAGTTAAGGATTCATAACCAATTCCCATACAACTTGCTAAAGGCATTCCGTGAATGTTTCCTGATGGGGAAGTTTCAGGTGTATTTATATCACCATGAGCATCCACCCAAACAACTGCAAGATCCTCTTTGAAAAATTTACTAGAACCTGCAACGCTTCCAAGAGCTAATGCATGATCTCCACCAATAGTTAGTGGAAGATACGAATTTTTTAAAGAATCATAAACTTTATCAGCTAGTCCAATATTTGATCTCACAACTTCATCTAAATACTTCATTTTTGCGTTTGCTGCGTATTTATCATTTGAAGAAACATTTTTTACATGAACTTCGCCCATATCACAGACTTCATGGCTTTTATTAAAGATATCTAGAAGGTTGTTCTCTCTTAAAATCTTTGGGCCTTTTTCTACTCCCGGATTATCACATCCATAGAATAAAGGCATATCAATAATACTAATATTCATAAAACAAACCTCCAAATGAATTATAATTTTTAGGGCAATAAATATATATTAATAGCTAAAATTAAATATGTAAATAAAAAAATAAATTTTTTGTTAAAGATTTATAATAATTATTAATTTTTAATAAATATTAAAATTAATATAATACATTAATA
>NZ_JASCQJ010000057.1:0-17145 GCF_033043255.1 Clostridium lamae
AGTTTACATATTATTAGTAAAGTATTATAAAAATATCCACTCTTATGTGATATGAATATGATTGGAGTAGTAACACAATATTATAAAGAAAAATAAAATATAATATTTATAAGGAAGATAGTACAGCTGTAATAGATAAGAGAGTAACTTAATAAATTTATTTATTAAGGATTTTAACACGCCTAAAAATCTAAATATAAGTGTTTCAATAATAAAATTTAAAAGTACATAGTATTATAGCATGTTTTAGAACAAGTTTTTATTCTTTAAGTATCGATTAATATTTTAATGAGTAGTAACAGTTACAGGTGAATATTAATTCAAGTCAATTAGAAGCTGAATTTTAAAAAAAATTGAAAATAATTATTTATAAATGACTATATGGAAACATGTAGGGGCAATAATTATTAATAATCATAAAATATATTATAGTAATTTTGGAGATAAAAGATGAAGAATAATATAAAAAAGATGAATTGTAAAAGTAGTATGTATATAAAAGCATCTTGCAATGAATTTTATTTAGGAGAAGAAATACAGTTAGTTGCATTAAAAGAGTCTTTATATGAAATAGAAGAAATTCAAAGTGTTAAGTGGGAAATTAATTATAGTGGAGATGATATACTTTTGCGAAATAATTTAATTATAATTAAACCTACTTTAAAGAACATAGAGTATTTAGAGGTTAGTTGCGAAGATAAGTCTACAGGAGCAAGAGCGTCTAGAAAGTTTCCTATAATTTCAGAAGAAAGAAAAGAAACCTTAGTGCACTTTATAAAGAATGATGGGAATTATTTCGGTAATGGGTATAAATGGGATCTTTGGACTTTTTCAGAAGATGGAGTTTCATGTAACGTTCAGTTAAATGATAAAAGTGATTTTGGTAGATGTGCCTTTGTAAAAGAAAGAAATGTAATAGCAAGAAGAAGATCATGGGGAGATAGATGGGGAAATGATTGGTCAGAGCAAACTATAACCTTCAAAATACCAGAGAATGCTAAGAATTGTTATATTGTTTATGGAGAAAATAAATTATTAACTGATTTAAATGAAGTAATCGATTATATAAAGCCAAGGATAGAAATAGCTATAATGGATGACAATAAATCTATAGTAGCATTCTTATCAAAAGAGCCTTTAGACATAATAGAATTTTATCTATATATAAATGGAGTTAAGCAAGAAGAGGTTAAGTATAAAATAGATAAAGAATTGAAGAAAGTAGAATTTTTTAATTTAAACTTAGAAGTTTCTCCTAAAGATTTAATAGAAATACGAGCAAGTCATACTTATTTACCATGTAAAGTTGTTATGAGAGGATACTTAGATAAATTTTATTATGAAAAAGATGATATGGGAGTATCTTTTTCAAAGAATACAATAAAATTAAGAGTATGGGCTCCCACAGCTGTAAAGATCGATTTGTGTATTTATGATAAATGGTATGAGAGAGAAGAAAAAAGTAAGTATGGAATGGAATATGATTTTAAAAGCGGCACATTTAATATAGAAATTAATAGAGAAAAAAATGAAGGAAAATTCTATTTATATAAATTATATTTTAGAGAACTAGATAGAAGTGGGAAAGAATATATAAAAGTAAATTATGCTGTAGATCCATATGCTTTTTCAGTGGGAATTAATGGAGATAAGGGATGTTTAATAGACTTAAATAAATCTATTACAATGCCGGATGGATGGTTATTAGATAAAAGACCAGAGTTATTGAGAAAAGAGGATAGTATCATTTATGAAGTTCATTTAAGAGATTTCACTATAAGCGAGGATAGTGGTATAAATAAAAATCTAAGAGGAAAATATTTAGCATTAACTAAAGAGGGAAGGGTATATACAGATAAGAAAAGCAATGTTTCTATAAAAACTGGTATTGATCACTTAAAAGAATTAGGAATCACTCATCTTCAAATATTGCCTATATTTGATTTTGGTTCCGTAGATGAAAGAAAAGCTAATAAAAAAGGAAATAGAAGCTGGGGATATGATCCTAAGAATTATAACGTTCCAGATGGGTGTTATTCTAGTGATCCATATTCACCAATAACGAGAATAATAGAACTTAGAAGCATGATAAAAGCTCTTCATAAAAATAATATAAGAGTTGTTATGGATGTTGTATATAACCATATGCAAGATACTAGAAATCTAGATAATATTGTACCATGGTATTATTTCAGGAGTAATTATAGAGGACGATATACTAATGGTTCAGGTTGTGGAAATGAGATAGCAACAGAAAGACCAATGGTTAGAAAATATATAATAGACTCTATAAAACATTGGCTTAATGATTATCATATTGATGGATTTAGATTTGATCTTATGGGATTAATTGATATTGATACTATGAAAGAGGTAGTTAAGGTAACAACTGAAATCGATGATAATATTTTAGTTTACGGTGAGCCTTGGAAAGGTGGAGACTCTACACTAATAAATGGAATATGCAAAGGGATGCAACGAGGAGAAGGATTCTCAGTTTTTAATGATACATTTAGAGATTATATTAGAGGTAATAATTCTCCATCAAATGGGTTTGTAAATGGTAATCAACACGATGGACCAACTGCTTGGAGTATTATTGAAGGACTAAAGGGATCAATTAATACTTTAGCAACAAAGCCTATTGAAAGTATCAATTATGTTGATGTACACGATAATTATACTCTTTGGGATCAAATTGAAAAAAGCTTAAATAAAAGCATTAAGCCTAATGAATATAGAATAATTGAAGATGAAGATATTCTTGATAATCACTTAGTTAGAAGAAATATTTTAGCTCTAGCTATAATTTTATTATCTCAGGGCATACCACTAATACATGGGGGAGCAGAAATTTTAAGGACTAAAAACGGAGATAATAATAGCTACAAGAGTCCTGATTATATAAATGAAATTAATTGGATAGATAAAGTTAAATACTATAAGGTGTTCAATTTTATAAAAACATTAGTAAAAATTAGAAAAAGATTTAATGTATTTAGATGTGAAGATAAGGATCAATTAAAGAATACTGAAATATATTTTTTAAATGGAGATGAAAAAGCTGGAGTAATTAAATGGCACTATAGAAATACGGAAATGCAAGATGGAATTAAAGAACTAATCGTAGTATTTAATGGGACATCCATAGACAATTACGATATTAATGAATATCTTAATACTGCAATTAGTGATGAATGGAATTTAATTGCCATCAATAAATTAATAGATGAAAATGGATTGAAGAAAGTAAAAAGAAATGAAGTACCAACTTTAAATGCCTATTCATTATTAATTATGTATGCATAACATAGGGGTATTAATTACAAAATATTAAAAAGGAGCTGTCTAATACAGTTCCTTTTTAGCCATACCTATGAATTCTTTTCTTTCTAGGTTTTGCAAGGTAATCATAAGCCGAGGTCCAATAAGGCAATAGTGAAGGTTTATATTCTAGTATGTCTTTTAAAAATTTATCAAAAAGATGATATTTTACAAGTATCTTTACTATGTCCTTAGGATAAGGGGTAATCTTAGTAAACGGCTTTCTTGGGTCAATGACCTTAACTTTACATTTAGGACTTACGAAAATATGAGCATTTCTAAAATTAATTCTTTTAAAATTAAGTTTCTTTAAATCTTCTATTAAATCTATTATTTCCTTTGATAATTCTTTAGATAAACCATGTTTTGAAATATATTCCATAAGATTCATTCCACCCACATACTCTCTTATCAATATGTTACTAACCCTTACAATAGCATTTGGGAAAAAAGGGCTATCTGCAGTTTTTTTAAGTATTTCTTCCTCATCTTTAGCATTTTTTATATTTTTAAATACTTTAAGAGCATAGCCTTCTGGAGTTAAATAAACAGAGCCTTCAGCTCCAGAACCTAAGAGTTTAAGATCCTTTGCCTCTAGTAAGCAATTCATAAAATCACACCAAATTATTACTTTTATTTATTATATGCAAATAAAAATAATATGTTATTATGATTAAAAGTCTATTCCTTTTTTATGCTAATGGTATATGCTATAATTTACCTAAAAGTTAAAAGTAAAGTGGTGATAATATGAAATGGGAAATAAAGAAGTTTAAAGAACTATCAGTAGATGAATTATATAGAATAATTGAACTAAGAAACAATGTTTTTGTTGTTGAGCAAGAATGTATTTATCAAGATTGTGATAGAAAAGATTTAGAAGCTTATCATTTATTTTGTATTGATAATAATAAGGTTATTGCTACCTTAAGAATACTTAATAAAGGAGTATCCTATGAGGAAATTTCTATAGGGCGAGTAGTAGTAGATAAGGAGTATAGAAAAAAGCATTTAGGAAGAAAAGCTATGGAGCTAGCTATAGATTTTATAAAACATACATATGGAGAAAGTCCTATTAGAATTTCTGCTCAAGTATATATTAAGGATTTTTATAAAAGTCTTGGATTTAAAGAGGTATCAGAAGTTTATTTAGAAGACGATATTCCTCATATAGAAATGATAAAAGATGTATAAATAAAAAGAATGCTATATTTAAAATGTCCTTGACATAGGCTCCATTTTAGCTTTAGCATTCTTTATATTATAAAGTTCTATATTTTATTGATCTATTAGGACTTGTTTTTCTTTTAGTATTATATTGATCTTTCTATAATAGTATATCATAAGTGGTACACATGCAGCTATCCATGCGGCTGGATCGGCAAGTGCGATTCCAGTAAAATCAAGTAGTAATGGAAGTGTAAATGCAACTACAGTTCTTGCTATCATTTCAAAAAGTCCAGCCATCATGGGCACAAAGCTTTCTCCGACTCCCTGTAAAGTGTTTCTATATATAAATATTAGACCCAGAGGGATATAAAATAATGAAACTGTGTTTAAATAATGTTTAGCATAAGATATAACTTCCATATCATTTCCGCTAATAAACATCTTAGTAAAGGCACCACCAAATAAGACTACAATAATTGTTGAGGATATACTAACTATTATACTCACAATACTACACTTTTTAACACCTTCTTTTATACGATCAATTCTTCCAGCACCTAGGTTTTGTCCTGAATATGTAGCCATTGCAACGCCAAAGGTAACAGATGGTTGCATAACTAATTGTTGAACCTTTGAAGCCGCTGTATAAGAAGCTATAATTTTTGAACCAAAGTTATTAAGTGCTCCTTGAAGAACCATAACTCCAGCAGCGGTTATAGAAAATTGAAGAGCCATTGGAACACCTATTCTTAATTGGCGGTCAATATAGCTTTTTCTAATTTTCCAGTGTTTTTTCTTTAGTCTTAATATTGGGAATTTCTTTACTATATAAATTGCACAAAGTATCGCAGAGATAGATTGAGAAATAATTGTAGCATAAGCAGCCCCCGCAACCCCCATATGGAAATTAACTATAAATACAATATCTAAAACTATATTTAGTATTGAGGCAATTATTAAGAAGTATAATGGAGTCTTACTATCTCCAAGGGCTCTTAAAATACTAGAAAGCATATTATAAAAAATTATCGCTATATTCCCTGCATAAATGATAATAATATAAGATAGTGCGTCTTTCATAATATTTTCTGGTGTATTCATAAGTTCTAGTAGAGGTTTAGCAAACCCAACACTTATAGCAGTTAGAACAATAGTCATAATAGTAGATAAGATTAAAGAACTTGCAAATGATTTTTTCACACCTTCTTCATCATTCGCACCAAACTTTTGGGATACTAAAACTGAAAAACCACTTGTTAGACCGATTACGAAGCCATTGACTAAAAAAGCCATAGGTCCAGTAGAGCCAACTGCGGCTAATGCATCAACTCCAAGAAATCTACCTACTATTACAGTATCCGCCATACTATAAAATTGTTGAAATATATTTCCTATAAGTAAAGGAATTGAAAATGTTAAAATTAGTTTTACAGGACTTCCTGTTGTCATATCTTTTGTCATAAATAACCCTCCCCATATATAAATCTACAATTAATTAAATATAGATTATAAATTTCCTACTTGTACAAACATTTACAATAATATCACTTCAAAATTTTATTATCAACATTATTTCAAATTTAGAAAATAATATTATATTTATCTTAATATTAAATATATAATAAAATACCTATGCTATGTAAAATGAATAAATAATATATACGTTTGAGTTTCAAACACACTATTTTGTAAAAATATGTTAAACTATATATGTATTAAAAGTAAATATTAAATGGATAAATTAAGAGGTAAAAATATGCAAGTAATTATTATGTCAAAGGAAGAACTTAGAAAATTCCTAGTGGTATATCAAGGATTATACACTAATAATACTTTTGTGGGGGAAAAGGGGATTAAAGAATGTATAAGAAGAGTTGGGTGTATTCAATATGATCCATTAAATGTTGTAGGACGAAATGCAGATTTGGTTATTCAATCAAGGATTGAAAATTATGATCCAGCAATGATGGATGATTTACTTTATAAGAAAAGAGAATTAATAGATGGATGGGATAAAATGATGTCTATTTATTCTGTAAATGACTGGCCATATTTTAAGAGAGTACGGTCTGAAAGAAAAAAAGAGATTGAAAGTGTATTAAAGCATAGAAATTCATTTGATGCAATAAACTACATTGATACCGTAAAAGAATTTATACAAAAAAATGGTGCGACTATCCCATCAAAAATTGATTTGGGTTCTGTAGAAAAAGGAATATGGGGTCATGGAAAACTTTCAAGTGCTGCAATGGATTATTTGTGGAATAGTGGTGAACTTGGAGTAAAGGAAAAGAAAAATACTCAAAAGAAATATGATTTAATCGAAAGATTATTACCAGAAGAAATAGTATATATGCCAGATCCATTTAAAAATGATGATGAATTTTATAAATGGTATATTAAAAGAAGAGTAGGTAGTATTGGAGCATATTGGGATAAAACTGGTGAAGGATGGTTGGGCAATTTTATTTATAAAAGAGATCTAAGGCAAAGAATATTAAATGAACTAGTAGAAGATGGAGAGTTAATACTTATAAAAGTAGAAACAATGAAAGAAACATTTTATTTAAGAAAAGAAGATATGTCAATCGTAAATGAATCTACCTTTGTTAATGAAAGCAATGTAAGGTTCTTAGCTCCACTAGATAATATAATTTGGGATAGAAAGCTTACTAGAGAAATTTTTAATTTTGATTACATTTGGGAAGTATATAAACCTGTAGATAAACGAAAATACGGTTATTATGTTTTACCAGTTTTATATGGAGATAAGATAGTGGCAAGATTTGAACCAGAGTTACATAGAGGAAATGGACCATTAACAATAAAAAATTGGTGGTGGGAAGAAAGTTTTAAAGTAACAGATGATTGTATAGACTCTGTTATAGAAGCATTAGATAGGTTCTGTAAGTATTTGAAAGCAGATGGAATATCTGAAGATTCATTTAGAAAGATAGATAAAAGGTTAAGTAGGTGAAGATAAAAGGATGTAGTAAGATTTGTGTAAAAATAAAAGCTACTACATCCTTTTTAATTTTTTATGCTAAAGCAAATTGGCTGTTATATAACTTAGCATAGAATCCATTTTTATTTAATAACTCATTATGATTTCCTTGCTCAATAATTTTTCCGTCTTTCATAACTAATATCAAATCAGCTTCACGAATAGTTGAAAGTCTATGAGCTACTATAAAGGAAGTTCTTCCTTCCATTAATTTATTAAAGGCTCTTTGAATATAAATTTCAGTTCTGGTGTCTATGCTACTAGTAGCTTCATCTAATATAAGCATAGGTGGTTTTGAAAGCATAACCCTAGCTATGCATAAAAGCTGTTTTTGCCCTTGAGATAGTGAACTATCTTCTGTAAGTATAGTATCGTATCCTTTTGGTAATCTCATAATAAACTTATGAGCATGAGCTGATTTAGCAGCTTCTATAACTTCTTCTAAAGTAGCATTTTCTTTTCCATAAGAGATATTATCTCTAACTGAACCAGAGAAAAGCCAAGTATCTTGCAGAACCATACCATAAAGCCCTCTAGTGCTAGTTCTAGTTATATCCTCTATATTTATATTGTCTATTTTTATTTCTCCAGACTTTATATTATAAAATCTCATAAGTAAATTTATTAATGTAGTTTTCCCACAACCAGTAGGTCCAACTATAGCAATTCTTTGTCCAGGTTTAACATTTAAATTAAAATCTTCGATTAACGATTTATCTTCACTATATGAAAAATAAAGATTATTTATACTGACATTACCTTCGCAAGTTTCTAAGTTAATGTCAGTAGTCTTATCTGGAATTTCTGGAACTTCATCTAATATTTTAAATACTCTACTTGCTGAAGCAAATGCAGCTTGAAGCTCAGTAATAACCCCTGAAATTTCATTAAAAGGTTTAGTGTACTGATTTGCATAGCTTAAAAATGCAGAAAGATTTCCGATTGATAAGTTACCATTTATAGCAGTTATTGCACCTACTATTCCTACGGATGCATAAACTATTCCATTTACAAATCTAGTTACTGGATTTGTAAGAGCAGAGTAAAATTGTGCTTTTTGACCATATGTATAAAGCTTTTTATTAATTACTTCAAATTTTTCCTCGGCTCTATCTTCGTAAGAAAAAGCTTTTACTACCTTTTGATTTCCTATCATTTCTTCAATATAACCTGTTAATTCGCCACGAACCTTTGATTGCATTCTAAACATGGAGTGACAATGCTTAGCTATAGTGGAAGCAGTAAACAAGGATAGTGGGGTAATAATAACTACTAATAAAGCAATTTTAAAATTAATTGATAACATAAATATTAATGTTCCTACTATAGTTATAATTCCAGTAAATAGTTGAGAAAAGCCTTGAAGTAATCCATCAGATACTATTTCTATGTCATTAATAACACCATTTATTATAGAACCATGAGAATTTTCATCAATATATTTTAGTGGTAAAGAATTCAATTTATTAAAAACATCTATTCTTAAATCCTTAATAGTCTTATAACTAACTATATTAGTACATCTAGTCATTATAAGTTGAAATATTGAAGAAAATATTATTGCTAATAAAAGAAACACTAATATATTAACAAGCTTAGAAAAATTAACATTTCCTTCACCTATAATAAGATCGACACCTTTACCTATTAAAATTGGAGTCAATAAAGTTAAACTAATATTAATAATTGCACTTATAAAAGCAATTAAGATATATTTATTATAAGATTTTGTATATTTTAATATTCTTTTTACAATAGTAATATTCAAAATCCCACCTCCTAATTATTAATTTGAGAAGAATATATTTCATTATATACTTCACAATTATTAAGAAGATAATCATGAGTTCCAATTCCAACTATTTCACCATTATCTAAAACTATTATTTTATCAGAATTTTTTATACTGCTTGCTCTTTGAGATACTATTAAAACTGTCATATCTTTAGTTTTCTCTTTTAAAGCCTTTCTGAGTGTTGCGTCAGTTGTAAAATCTAAAGCACTTGAACTATCATCTAAAATTAAAATTTCTGGCTTGGAAATTAAAGCTCTTGCAATTGTAAGCCTTTGTTTTTGACCACCAGAAAAGTTTTTACCGCCTTGTAATACTTCTGCATCATATTTTCCCTTTAATGAGTTAACAAAGGTATCAGCTTGTGATATTTCAAGAGCTTCTTTTATATCATCTATAGTAGCCTTTTCATTTCCCCATTTTAAGTTTTCTAAAATACTTCCTTTAAATAAAACTGCCTTTTGAGGAACTATGCCTATTAATTTTCTAAGATTTTTTAAGGTATAATTTTTAGTGTTTATTCCTTTTACACGGACTTCACCATCAGTTGCATCATAAAATCTAGGAATTAAATTAATTAAAGTTGATTTTCCAGATCCAGTTCCACCTATAATTCCTATTGTTTCATTCTTATTTATAGTTATGTTTATATTCTTTAAGGCATATTCATTAGAATCTTCATAAGAAAATGAAACATTATTAAATTCGATTAAAGGTGAAGAATCATTAGTTTTATAATTATTATCAATTTCATCGTCAGTAATAGATGATTTAGTGTTTAATATTTCTAAAACTCTATTAGCGGAAGTAGCACCCTTAGTTAAAATAATAATTAACTGTGAAAATACAATTAATGAGAGTAAAATCTGAGTTATATAATTTACAAATGCAATTACTTCTCCCTGAGTTAATGAACCTATATTAACTCTAATACCTCCAAACCATAAAATAGCAATTATAGCTAAATTCATAATCATATAAGTAATAGGATTAAGTAAAGCAGAGATCTTCCCAACTTTTATAGAAGCTTCGGTTAATTCAACTGTAGCATCTATAAATCTTTCTTTTTCATTTTCTTCTTTAGAAAAAGCCTTAATTACTCTTACTCCTTCAAGATTTTCTCTTGTTATTAGAGAAATATTATCTAATTTTCCTTGGATCACTTTATACAATGGAAGAGACTTACTCATAACAAGATAAATTACTAGTGCTATTAATGGAGTTGTTATTAGAAATATGATTGAAAGCTTGTAATCTATCAAAATTGCCATAATGGTTGAACCAATAATTACAAATGGGCTTCTTGTTCCTAATCTAATTAACATAGCTATACCAGTTTGGATTTGATTTATATCATTAATTAATCTAGTCATAAGAGTTGGAGTTCCTATTTTATCAATTTCATTGTGGGATAAGTTATTTATATGCTTATAAAGTTTACTTCTAATAGAAGTTCCTGCACCTTGTGAAGCAATAGAAGCATAATACTGGCAAACAAGAGCAAAAGCAAGACCTGTAGCCCCTAAAAGTACTAATATTCCACCCATTTTAAAAACATAATATATATCTTTGTTAGCTACACCAATATCAATAATTTTTGCCATCACTATTGGAATAAATAATTCTAAAATAGCTTCAATTAATTTAAATATTGGACCAATAATAGCCTCTTTTTTATAATCTTTCATAAAGTAGATAAGTTTTAACAATAATACCAGTCCTTTTAATAAATTTTAATAATACTCATTATATCATTATATAAAAATAATAAAAGAAGTAACTTTCTAAAGAAATTGTTAAAAGCAAATTAAATATTCCTTAAAGCTTTGACTTTAAAAAAGACATTATGTTACCATTATAAAATCATAATATTTACAGTAGAGGTGTAGAAATGAATTTTCTAAAGAATTTTTTAAAAGGGGTAGCAATAAGTATTTCTCAAATAGTTCCGGGAGTTAGTGGTGGGACTATAGCGATGATTTTAGGTATATATGACAAAATGCTTCATGCAGTTAACAATATTTTAAAGGACTTTAAAAATCAATATAAAATATTATTACAAGTTGGAATTGGGGCAGTTGTAGGAATATTTTTATTTAGCAACATAGTAAAAAACTTATTTGATAATTATCCTATTCCTATAGGTTACTTATTTATTGGAGTAATATTAGGTGGTGCTCCACTTATGTTTAGAAAAGCTACAGTGAAGGGCTTTAATAAGAAAAGTATAATATATTTGGTTCTAGGAATGGTAATAGTTTTAATGATGGGAACTCCTAACAATGATGCATCAGCAATAATTACATCATTAAGCTTTGTTAATTTTATATGGCTTTTTATCGGAGGAGTAGTAGTAGCAATAGCACTTATTTTACCAGGGATAAGTGGATCATTTATGCTTTATGTTTTAGGTCTCTATAATACAGTAATAACGGCTGTAGTTAATATTAATATTCCAATTTTAATACCTATAGTTTTAGGTGGAATTGTTGGAACATTATTAACTGCAAGAATAATTGAAATGTTATTAATTAAGTTCCCAGAACAAACTTATATATTAATATTTGGATTTATTTTAGGTTCTGTATTTTCAGTATTTCCAGGAGTAGATGGAATAAGTAGCATTATTGGAGTAATACTTGGAATTATAGGATTTATGTTTACATATTATATAAGTAGAAATGAATAGAAGAAAAAATAAATTTTTTATATCTAAAGTGTATACAAAAAATGGAAGAAGGTATATAATAATAAAGTAATATTTAGTAAATTTAAATCAAGGAGGTAGAGATATGTTTATGTATTTAAAAGATAATAATAATCAAATTAAATATAGCTTAATTATTATTAATAACTCTGCCAATAGTGATAGTTTGTAATTTTTTAAGAAAAGTTTAAATTATACTGTATATCGCCATGAGTTATTATACTCATGGTTTTTTTATGAATTTATTTAATGTAAATAGATATTTTAATGACCCTGGGTAACTAGGGTCATTTTATATATAAAAATAAATTAAGGAGGAATGGTAATATGAGTAATTTTGTGCAATTAGGAAATAATAAAAAGGAAATAATGGTGAGAAATAGAAATGGAGGGTTTTTAAATGTTTATATCCGGAGAATTTGGTAATGCTATAATAGGTAGTACTGAAAAAAGCAATTCAGAATTTGAACAATATTGTAAAATTGAAGGTCTTAGTTCAATTCAAGTTAAAAGTGACATTTGTAAAATATATAATAAAAGAAGAATAAAGTTTCTTAAAGTTTTATTGATATTAGTAAAAAAAATAATATAATACAATAAATTAGCATTAAGATAATAATATAATTAAATATACTCAACGTTTTTAATAAAGATGTTGAGTATATTTAATTATGAAAAATTATAACTTTCATATAAATTTTATCAATTCACAATTGATAAAAAATTCAAATAAATAGCATGAAAACGAAAGTCATATAGTTGACACTGATAATAAATAGATATATAATTAGTTAGAAGTCTAACAAAGTGCGGGTGTTTAAATGAGTCAAATGAAACATGTTGGAAAACAAATTAATATACTATCCCATAAGATTAAAAGAAGAATTGGCAAAGTTGCATTAGAATATGGAATAAGTGGGATGCAAGCTAAGATTTTAGGGTTTATATATACTAATTCTTCAAAAATAGATATATTTCAAAAAACTATTGAAGAAGAATTTGATATTAGACGTTCTTCTGTTACAAGTGTACTTACATTAATGGAAAAAAATGAACTGATAAAAAGAGTTAGCGTATCTGAAGATGCAAGACTAAAAAAAATAATTCTTACGGATAAGGGAATAGAAATAAATAAATTAGTTTATAGAGAAATAGCTAATATAGAAGAAACTATTTCTAATATACTTTCAAAAGAGGAATTAGATTTATTTATTTCAAATTTGGAGAAGTTAAATAAGAACATAATTGAGTAATATTTATTAATTATTTAGTTAGAGTTCTAACAAATTTAAAAACAAATAAATATAATAACAAAAGGAGGAATAGTATGATAAAAAAATTATCTAGCTATATCGGAGAATATAAAAAAGATTCTATTTTAACTCCTGTCTTTGTAGCCTGTGAAGTTATACTAGAAGTTATTATTCCAGTATTGATGGCAAAAATAGTTGATAATGGAATTGAAAAGGGAGATATGAAATATGTAACTATTTTAGGAATCATAATGTTACTTATGGCATTCCTATCACTAACATTTGGTGCTCTAGGAGGTAAGACTGGAGCAAAAGCATCAACTGGATTTGCAAAAAATTTAAGAAGAGAGATGTTTTATAAGATTCAAGACTACTCATTCTCTAATATTGATAAATATTCAACTGCTGGTTTAATTACTAGATTAACCACAGATGTTACCAATGTCCAAAATGCTTATCTTATGATAATTAGATCATTAGCTAGAGCACCTTTTATGCTTATTGCAGCGATGGTTATGAGTTTTTATGTAAATGCAAGAATGGCATTGATTTTCTTATTTGCAGCTATTTTTCTTGCAATAGCATTATATGTAGTTATATCTAAAGCTCATCCAATATTTAAAAGAGTGTTTAGAAAATACGATGATTTAAATGCAAGTGTCCAAGAAAATTTAACTGGAATTAGAGTTGTAAAAGCTTATGTTAGAGAGGAACATGAAATAGGCAAGTTCCATAAGGCTTCTCTAAATTTATATAACAAATTCTTAAGTGCAGAAAAGATAATAATATTAAATTCACCAATAATGCAATTTACAACATACACAATTATGTTACTATTCTCATGGTTTGGTGCAAAATTTATTGTTTCAAATAGCATGACTACTGGTGAACTTATGAGTTTATTTACTTATACAGGTAATATTCTTATGAGTCTTATGATGATATCAATGGTATTAGTTATGATTACTATGGCAAAATCTTCAGCAGATAGAATAGTAGAAGTAATAACTGAAGAAAGTGATTTAAAGAATTGTGAAAATCCAATATATGATGTAAAAGATGGATCAATACAATTTGAAAATGTTGATTTTAGCTATAGTAATAATAAGGAAAACTTAAATCTAGAAAATATTAATTTAACAATAAATTCTGGAGAAACTATTGGGATTATAGGTGGAACAGGAAGTGCTAAGTCATCATTTGTTCAATTAATACCAAGGCTTTACGATGTAACTTCAGGTTCTATAAAAGTTGGGGGAGTTGATGTTAGAAATTATGATATAGAAACTTTAAGAAATCAAGTTTCAATGGTTTTACAAAAAAATGTTTTATTCTCTGGAACTATAAAAGAAAACCTAAGGTGGGGTAATAAAGAAGCCACAGATGAAGAAATAATTAATGCCTGTAATGCAGCACAGGCAAGCGAATTTATAGAGAAACTTCCAGACAAATATGATACCTATATAGAGCAAGGTGGTACAAATGTTTCTGGTGGACAAAAGCAAAGGCTTACTATTGCTAGAGCTTTATTGAAGAAGCCAAAGATATTAATTCTTGATGACTCAACTAGTGCAGTAGATACTAAAACAGATGCATTAATTAGAAAATCATTTAAGGAATCAATACCTAATGTAACAAAAATTATTGTTGCGCAGAGAATTTCTTCAGTTGAAGATGCTGATAAAATAATAGTTTTAAATGATGGAAAAATTGATGGTTTTGGAACTCATGAAGAATTATTAAAAACTAATGAAATATACAGAGAAGTATATGAAGGTCAAGTGAAAGGAGCTGATGAAGATGAGGCCTAGTATGGGACAAGGAATGAAGCATGGATCAGGTGGTCCAGGTAAAATGCCTATGGGTCGTAGAAAGAGCAAGAATCCAATGAAAACACTAAAAAGGCTCCTAGGTTATGTTTATAAAGAGCATAAATTAAAATTATGTTTAGTTATAGCTTTAATTGTAATAAGTTCTATTACTTCAGTTGTAAGTACGCTATTTTTACAAACGTTAATAGATGATTATATAACTCCGTTTATAGGTCAATCAAATCCTAATTTTACAGGACTTTTTAAGACCTTATGTATTATGGCAATTATATATTATACTGGTACACTTTCAACTTATTTATATAATAGAATTATGATCTTTGTATCACAAGGTACCTTAAAGAAAATTAGAGATGATATGTTTGAGCACATGGAAGCTTTACCAATAGTATATTTTGATACTCATTCACATGGAGAAATAATGAGTCTATATACAAATGATACAGATACATTAAGACAGATGATTAGCCAAAGTATACCACAACTTATGGCATCTTTAATAACTGTCATAAGCGTGTTTATATCAATGATTTTTATAAGTATTCCTTTAACATTAGTTTCTTTAGTTATGATTTTTATAATGAGTCAAGTAATAAAAACAGTGGGTGGTAAAAGTTCATTATATTTTGGTAAACAACAACAAGCTTTAGGAAAATTAAATGGATATATTGAAGAAATGATGGAAGGACAAAAGGTAGTTAAGGTCTTTTGTCATGAAAAAGAAAGTAAATTAAATTTTGATTTATTAAACGAAGAATTAAGAGATAGTGCAGATAAAGCTAATACTTTTGCAAATATTCTAATGCCTATTATGGGGAATTTAGGATATATAAATTATGTTCTTACAGCAATTGTTGGCGGATTAATAGCCATAAATGGAGTTGGAGGTTTTACTATTGGTGCACTAGCATCCTTCCTACAACTTACAAGAAATTTAAATCATCCAATAGGGCAAATGTCTCAACAATTTAACTCAGTTATAATGGCACTTGCAGGAGCTGAAAGAATATTTGAAATGTTAGATGAAAAGCATGAAACTGATGAGGGATATGTAACCTTAGTAAATGCTAGAATTGATGAATATGGCAATATACAAGAAGTTAATGAGCGTACAGGAATCTGGGCTTGGAAGCATCCACACAGTGATGGAACAATTACTTATACAAGATTACTTGGAGATATAGTATTTGATGATGTAGACTTTGGATATAATGATAAGAAGACAATTCTTCATAATATAACACTTTATGCAAAACCAGGGCAAAAAGTAGCTTTTGTTGGAGCAACAGGAGCAGGTAAAACTACAATCACTAATTTAATTAATAGATTCTATGATATTCAAGATGGAAAAATAAGATATGATGGAATTAATATTAATAAGATTAAAAAAGCTGATTTAAGAAGATCACTTGGTATAGTTCTACAAGATACACACTTATTTACTGGAACAATAGCAGATAATATTAGATATGGTAAACTAGATGCAAGTGATGAAGAAGTGTATGCAGCAGCAAAACTTGCTAATGCTGATATATTTATTAAGCACTTGCCTAATGGATATAATACAAAAATAACAGGGGATGGAGCTAATTTATCTCAAGGACAAAGACAATTAATAGCAATAGCAAGAGCTGCTATAGCAAATCCTCCTGTATTAATACTAGATGAAGCTACTTCAAGTATAGATACTAGAACAGAAGCTATAGTACAAGAAGGTATGGATAAATTAATGGAAGGAAGAACTGTGTTCGTAATTGCTCACAGACTTTCAACAGTTAGAAATTCAGATGTTATTATGGTTCTTGAGCAAGGAGAAATCATTGAACGTGGAAGTCATAATGACTTAATTGATAAGAAAGGAAAGTATTATCAATTATATACAGGAGCTTTTGAGTTAGAATAATTTATAGTGAAAATATATAAGAAAAAAGAGTGTTAATACTATTAATGTAGTGTTTAACACTTTTTTTATAGCAATTTATAATCTAAAATAAAATACTCGTAAATGATATTAAAATTAATATAAAAATAGGGAAAGTAAATTTTCATATCATGGTATAATT
>NZ_JASCQJ010000058.1:0-16531 GCF_033043255.1 Clostridium lamae
TATTATATTTTAGTAAAGCTATTATTAAAATAATAATAAATGCATAAAAAATTAAATGTATATACCTATATTCTTTAGTTTTTCCTGTTAAGAAAAATAATATTGTTAACAAGCTATTTTGAATAATGAAAGTAATTATTACACTTATAAACATTTCCGTCAGCACTATATTATTATCTTTCTTATCTACATACCCTATAGCAATTATTTCGGCTATTAATAAAACTATATAAACAAATATTCCATAACTTGCAGCATAATAATTATACAAAACACTGCATACTGCTACTATTATGCAGTAAAATATAAGCTTGTCCTTTTTTCCGCTATTAAACAAGCTATTATATAATAATACAGTTAAAATCATTTCTATAAATATCATCAATATATCCATAACCTACCTCCTTTTTCTCAAATATTAGATTATTTTTAACTTTAAGAATATTTTAGCAAATTTTTATATTTTTTTCCATCTTTCTTAAGAATTAAAAAATATATGTAAAACAAAAAATCCAAGGGTTATTTTTTATCCCTTGGATTTTTCATTAACTATTTTCTTTGTTTTCTCTATTTCTTCTTTCTTTTTCCTTTATCTTTTGAGAAACATACATATACTCAATTATTTTCTTTCTATCATATAATAGCTTTTTCTCCATTATAGTATCTACGAGCACTTCAGCAAGATACTCAGAATCATGCTTTACATACCCTTTTTCAATTTTTGCTAATGAAGCTTCTATAACTTCTACTCCTAGCTTTTTAAGCTCTTTACTATCTAATTCTACTAATTGAGAGTTATCTTTCAAATATCGTTCTTTTATATCTGATGGAATATCTCCTCTATTAGCAATTACATAATCAACAATACCTCTTCCACCATACTTCTTTAAAACTTTTATATGATCAGATGCTTTAAATCCATGTGTTTCTCCTGGCTGAGTCATTATATTAGAAATATATATCTTTATAGCATCGCTCTTTCTAATACTTTCAGCAATATCCTTAACTAATAGATTAGGAATAATACTCGTATAAAGACTTCCTGGTCCTAGAACTATTGCATCTGCCTCTTCTATAGCTTTAATAGCATCTTGAAGCGGAGTCGCATCCTTAGGCTCTATATTCAACTTTTTGATTCTTGATTTCTGTAGTATTGCCTCTTCTGGAATCTGTGATTCTCCTTCTATTATATTTCCATTTTCTAATTCAGCTACTAACTTCATATCCTCCAATGTTACAGGAAGAACCTTACCTGTAACAGCAAGAACTGAACTCATTTTTTGAACTGCATCTTCAAAATTTTCACTTACTCCGTCCATTGCAGCTAAGAATAAATTTCCAAAACTTTGATTTTTAAGCCTTCCATCCGGAAATCTGTATTGAAGAAGCTCCTCCATTAAAGGTTCTGTATCTGCTAAAGCTAAGATACAGTTTCTTATATCCCCTGGTGGTAGCATTCCTAAATCCTCTCTTAAAGCTCCTGAACCACCACCATCATCAGCAACAGTAACTATAGCCGTAATATTAGAAGTATAATATTTTAATCCCCTAAGCATAGTAGAGAGTCCAGTTCCTCCACCAACAACTACAATTTTAGGCCCTTTGACTAATAATCTTTTTTCATAAATTAAATTTTCCATTTTTCTACTATCTATAGAAAGATTAATATACCCTTTATTTGTTAAAGCAATTATTGATTTCATACTTTCAACAACAGATATATATATTACTAAAACTCCTGTTATATTTAAAAATATATAAAATATTTTATAATAAATATCGTAAACTCTTCTCACTGCTAATTCAGTAAACCCAAAAGCAATTAGTAAAATACCAAAAACCCCAAAGAAAAGCCATCTTTTAACTTTAATCCCAGGCTTTAACCATTCCCTTATACTCATAGTTTCTTTGCTCCTTGATGTACATCTTCCTTAATATCTCTATGTTCAATAGAAATATTATAACCTTTACTCAATAAACTTTCATATATTGCATTTGCTATAGCAACAGATCTATGTCTTCCCCCAGTACATCCTATTGATATAATAAGTTGTCTCTTCCCCTCTTTTTTATAATTAGGAATAAGAAAATCCAATAAATCATCAGTTTTTTTAATAAATCCCTTAGTTTCTTCTTGTTCTAAGACATAATTCTTAACTGGTTCATCATTACCTGAATAAGGCTTAAGATCTTGTATATAAAATGGATTTGGTATAAATCTAACATCAAAAACTAAGTCTGAATCTACTGGTATTCCGTATTTAAACCCAAAGCTTAGTATAGTTACTGAAAGTTGCTTTTTAGGTTGCTCTACATCACCATAATTCTTTGTCATTTCTTCTCGTAAGTCTTTTATTGCATATTTTGATGTATCAATTATTATATCTGCCCTATCTTTAACTTCTCTTAATCTATTTCTTTCTTCATTAATTCCTGTTATTATTCTACTTCCAGGCGCTAATGGATGACTCCTTCTACTTTCTTTAAATCTTTTCACTAGAATTTCATCAGATGCATCCAAAAATAATATTTCATATTTAAAATCTTGCTTTTTCAAATAAATTAAGCTTTCAAATAAATCATCAAAGAATATTCCACCTCTAATATCTATAACTAAAGCTACTTTATTAATTTTGCCCTGACTTTGAACACACGCTTCTGCAAACTTTGGTATTAGTTTTGGAGGAAGGTTATCTACACAAAAATATCCCATATCTTCAAGGCTTCTTGTTGCTTCGGTCTTACCTGCTCCTGATAGTCCTGTAACTATTATAAATCTCATCATGCTACCTCCCCTTGGTTTTATATATTAATTAAATTATATCATATTCGCCTTATCATTATAATAAGAAAGCATCAAATATAATATTACTTGTTTTATTATAAATTATGAATAAAAATAATATTTATTTTTCACTGTAAAAAAAGGAGAAAAGCCTGCACTATTCTCCTTTACTCTTATTTAGAATTAATATCCCTATTTTCTATTGCATCTCTTAACAGCTTACAAAACTCTATATTTTGATCTTCTGTTCCTAGACTAACTCTTATCCATCCAGGCATATCTAATAAGTATCCCGGTCTTATTATATATCCATGTCTTAATAAATATTCATGTATTGGTTTATCATCACCTTTGACATTAACCATTATAAAATTAGCTTCTGATTCTATATACTTAAGCCCCATTTTTTCAAACTCAGAGAATAAGGATTTTCTTTGTTGTTCATTAAAAAACCTAACCTTATCAATAAATTCTTCGTCCTCTATTGCAACTACCGCTGCTTTTTGTGCAAATAAATTTACATCAAAAGAGTTTATTACTCTGTTCATATAATCCACTATTTTTTCATTAGCTATTCCATATCCAAATCTTAAAGAGGCTAATCCATAAGCCTTTGATAATGTTTTTAATATTATCATATTAGGATATGATTTTATAAGTTCCAATGAATCAGGGTAATCTTCAGATGTAACGTATTCTCCATAAGCCTCATCCATAACTATTATTACATCTTTAGGAATCCTATCTAGTACCATTCCTAATTGGTCTTTTGTAAATATTCCACCTGTAGGATTGTTCGGATTACAAAGCCATATTATCTTAGTTTTATTATTAATAGCATCTACCATAGCTACTAAATCTAATCCATTATTTCTTAAAGGAACTTTTATAGCTTTCGCTCCCATAAGCTTAGTGTTGCTTTCATATCTCGGAAAAGTTATTTCAGCCATTATACTTTCATCATCTTTATCTAAAAAAACCTCGCATATTACATTTATTAAAGAATCTGATCCTGCCCCACAGAATATCATATTCTTATTTACTCCTATTTTTTTACTTAAAGCCTCTTTAAAATCAAATGAAGATGCATCAGGATACATATTCATCTCATTAATTAAATCTATCATAATACTTTTAACCTTTTCAGATGTTCCTAAAGGATTCTCATTAGAAGCTAGCTTAACTACTTTATCTATGCCATACTCCCTTTTAACTTCATCTATTGGTTTTCCTGCTACGTACTTTTCTAAGCCCTTTACTTCTTCTCTAATTTTGTATTCCATTCTATACGCCCAAACTAATGGACTCCCCCCTTGTTAATTAATTTATTGCTTAAATTAATTATATATAAGTTAAAAGGAAGTTTCTACCACTATCTCTCAAATATATTTCCAATACTTCCAAGTATGCTTCCTTCATCTACTGATCTTCCCATATTTTGCGGTGCTGATGCATATACTCTTGAAGCAAGTTTACTAAATGGCAAACTTTGAATCCACACATCTCCAGGACCTGTTAAGGTAGCAAAAAATAATCCCTCTCCTCCAAATACAGCGTTCTTTAATCCACTAACAAATTGAATGTCATAATGTACATTTTTTGTCATTGCCACTAAACATCCAGTATCTATTTTTATAGTTTCTCCAGGTACTAGACTCTTCTTTACTATAGTGCCACCTGCATGAATAAATGCTAATCCATCCCCTTCAAGCTTTTGTAATATAAAACCTTCTCCTCCAAAGAATCCAGTTCCAAGTCTCCTTGTAAATTCTATTCCAATACTAACACCTTTCGCACAGCATAAGAAAGAATCCTTTTGACATATTAGCTTTCCTCCATAAGTTCGTAAATCCATTGGTAATATCTTACCTGGATATGGAGCCGCAAAAGCAACTTTTTGCTTAAGCATACCTGAATTAGTAAATGCCGTCATAAAAAGACTTTCCCCTGTTATAACTCTCTTTGCAGCACTTCCTAACATTCCAAAAAGTCCACCACTCTTTGATTTTTCACTTCCATCCCCGAATATGGCCTCCATTGTGATGCTATTATCCATCATCATCATTGCACCAGATTCTGCAACTGCAGTCTCTCTTGGATCAAGCTCAATTTCCACAAATTGCATTTCATTTCCATAAATCTTATAATCAATTTCATGTGCCATTATTATTTACCTCCTTATATTTAATATTTAGTTGTTATTATGGAATCTAACCATATCAACCATTATTAATAATCCAATAAAAAATTCTGTATACCTTTCATCTACAACTTCAAGAAAATATCTATCTCTTCCAAATGTAAACTCTTTATCAATCTTTCCAATTGTAACTCCAGCCTTCTTAATCTCATAGTTTCTACCTAATATACTCGAGCTCTCCATAACCATAACTCCAACAGAACCTGTTATATTATATTCAGGAACCATAAATTCTTTCTTTATAGTTGCAATTTCTCTCATATCCTTATCATAAGCTATATACTTATGGGCTCCAAGTCTAATTTGTTGACTCATATATAATATTTTTCTATTTGTTGAATCGTAGATGCTTATATTTTTACCTATATCAAATTTGTCTGCCTCTGCTACAAATACTTTAATATTATTCTCGTCATATACATCAAATTTAGCCCCCAATGAAAGTAATCGTTCTTTAATATAAAATTTCCTCATAAATTACACTCCTTTTAAAGCTTTTAATTAACTCTAAATATAGTATATTATACCGTTTATTAATTGTCAATTATTTACTCATTTTTTATAATAAAAAAAAGGAAATTTAAATCAATTTAAATTTCCTTTAGTATTCTATCTTTTATCTTCACCTATAATTCTAACTTCTGGATGTAAATCAACACCAAATTGTTGTTTTACTTCATACTGTATATGAGCTATTAAGTCTAATATATCCTTTGCAGTTGCATTATTCTTATTAATTACAAATCCTGAATGCTTCTCTGAAACTGCTGCTCCACCTATGCTATATCCTTTTAACCCAGCATCTTGGATAAGCTTCCCAGCATAGTATCCTGTTGGTCTTTTAAATGTACTACCTGCTGAAGGATATTCAAGTGGTTGCTTAGACTCCCTTTTACAAGTTAAATCATTGACTATTTCTCTTATTTTTCTTACTTCACCATTAGTTAGTTTAAATCTAGCTGATAATACTATATATTTCTCTTTCATTACTATAGATGATCTATATCCTAGTTCTAATTCTTCTCTTGATAAGACTTTGATTTCTCCATCATTATCTATAACTTCTGCACTTTCAATAACTTGAGAAACTTCTCCATCATAAGCCCCTGCATTCATAAATACAGCACCACCTACAGTACCAGGTATACCACATGCAAATTCAAATCCAGTTAAAGAATTCTTTAAAGCTTCACTAGAAACATCTTTTAACATAGCTCCACATTCAGCTTCTATAGTTTCACCTAAAACTTTAATATTTTTAACTTCGTTTAATTTTATTACTACACCCTTTACTCCACCATCTTTTACTAATAAATTCGATCCATTTCCAACTACATAATAAGGTATGTTATTCTCTTTACATATTTTTATACTTTTTATAACCTGCTCTTTATTTTCAGGAATTAAAAGGATGTCAGCTGGTCCACCAACTTTAAAATGCACATAATTCTTCATTTCAGCATTAAGAATGACATTTTCACTTTTGTAAAATTCTTTAAAAAAACCCTCAAACACTTTATATTGATTCATACCTAACTCCTTATAAATAACTAACTAAGTTTTCACCTAATTTAAATAATAATTATCTCTTTGTCTTTCTTTAAATCTCAAATAATGTCTTTACATAGTATAAAATAAAAAATCTTAATAAACAACCCATTAATAGCATATTTCTTTATTATAATTGAATTGTAACCATTTTGTTACTATTTGCTCTGTTTATTAAAGTAATCTATTATACTATTTGCCGCTTTTTTGTCTATACTTGGTGTTTCTAATAATTCATCATATGTTGCTTTGCTTATATTTTCTACACTTCCAAACTTCATTAAAAGATTTCTTCTTCTCTTTTCTCCTATATTAGGTATATCTTCTAAAATTGAGTGCAATGTTCTTTTATCTCTAAGAGTTCTATGATAGGTAATTGCAAATCTATGGACTTCATCTTGGATTCTTCTAATCATTTGCATCAAATTAGAACTTCTATTAATTATAAGTTCTTCATTATTATAAATAATCCCTCTTGTTTGATGCTTATCATCTTTTACTAATCCACAAACAGGTATACTTATATTTAGCTTATCTAAAACTTCAAGAGCTACATTTACTTGCCCCTTGCCTCCATCCATCATTATTAAATCTGGGAAGCTTGAAAATTTCCCTTTTGAAAAATTAAGCTGCCTCTCTTGAATCTTCTTAATCTCATCAAGTCCATGTGCAAATCTTCTTTCCAGTATTTCTCTCATACTATCGTAGTCATTTGCACCTTTAACTGACTTTATTTTAAATCTTCTATAATCACTATTCTTAGCTCTTCCCTCTTCAAAAACTATCATTGTTCCAACAGAATCTACTCCTTGGATGTTAGAAATATCATAAGATTCTATTCTAAAAGGTAAGTCTTCTAAATCTAATAAATCTTTCAATTCTTCAAGCGTAATTCTATTAATTTCCTTTTCTCTAAAGAATTTATCCTTAAATTGCTCTAGAGTAATCTTCGCATTATTTTTAACCATTTCTAGCATATCTTTCTTTTGACCCTTTTGTGGGATCTTAACCCAGGCTTTAGTTCCCCTCTTAATTGTTAAGAAGTCTTCTATAAGCTCTGAATCTTCGATATCTGGTAAATATATAGTTTTAGGAATCTTCGCAGTTCCTCCATAAAATGAAGTAATAAAGTCTTCAATAACTTCACTAACTTTATCATCTGCTGTATTTTTAAAAATAAAATGTTCACGCCCAATAATCTTTCCATCCCTTGAAAAGAATACTTGTATGCAGCTATCAGTTTCATCTTGATAGATATTGATAAAGTCTTCATCACCTTCCATAGTCTTAAAAATCTTTTGCTTTTCAACTATTGCATCTATAGCAAGTATCTTATCTCTAAGCTTAGCAGCTGACTCAAACTCTAAATTTTTAGATGCTTCTTCCATTTCAATTTTTAATGAATTTATAATAGTTCTATCTTTACCATTAAGTATATCCATAATATCATTAATCATTTCATTATATTCTTCTTTTTTTATATATCCAGCACATGGTGCAAAACATTTTTTTATATGATAATTTAAGCAAGGTCTAACTTTCTCACCATTTTCCCTAATTAATAACTTACAAGTTCTAACAGGGAAAATTTTATTAATTAGATTTATAGTTTCATATACTGCAGTAGCATTAGTATATGGTCCAAAATACTTTGCTCCATCTTTAGCATACTTTCTAGTAACAAATACCCTAGGATAATCATCATTCGTAGTTATTTTAATAAAAGGATAAAATTTATCATCTTTTAAAGCTATATTATATCTTGGGCTATACTTCTTAATTAAATTACATTCTAAAATTAATGCCTCCATTTCTGAATCCGTAACTATATATTCAAACTCAGAAATATTCTTTACCATAACTCTAACCTTCTCTGAATGATTTTTAGAATTTTGAAAATAACTTCTTACTCTATTCTTTAATACTTTCGCTTTTCCTACATATATAATCTCACCAAGAGAATTTTTCATTATGTAAACACCAGGCTTTTCTGGCAGATTTTTTAAATGATATTCAAAGTCAAACATTTATTTTTCTCCTTATATTTTCACTATGTAATATAAATTTTATCACTAGTAAAAATATTTGCAATTAACAATATATGAAAGGAAATAAATATTATATTTATTGTGATTATGGTTTAGCTCCAGGTCACCGTAATATAATATTCATCTCCTTCTACATTGAAGGTAATAATTTCTCATTTTATTCAGAATTATAAAAATTATTCATATGTTATACTTTTTATAAGTTCTTATACATAAAAAAATCATTATTAAAATGGTGAATCAAACTCTTCAAACTTTGGCCAAGTCTCATCTTCACTTTCTACTTGAATTTTACTATAATCAAATTCCCAAGGAATATTTAAAGAATTCCAATGAATTCCTCCTCTTAAATCTCTTATAAATGGCTTAGTAACCTTATAATATACCAAGGCATGTTTATCTCCTTTAATATAATATCCATGAGCACAACCTGAAGGGATATATATTAAATTCTTATTATCCTCATTTAAGTTTACTGTCGTATATTTGCCATAAGTTTTAGAGTCTTTCCTTAAGTCTACTACTACATCCTGAATTTCTCCTATAATACATGTAATTAATTTATCTTGCTCTTCTGGAGGTAACTGGAAGTGAATCCCTCTTACTACTCCTGGCTTTGCAATAGCATAATATTCTTCTTTAAAATTCGTACTTAATCCATATATATTAAATTGAGTTTCATTAAAAACATTAATTAAGTCACAAGTACTTTCCATAAGCATAGTTGGTGTAATTAAGTAGCATCCTTCCACATCTAATTTTTTTACCCTAAACATAATTTAATTTTCTCCTTTTATCTTAAAAGTTCTAAATAAATAGTCATATTTTAATATATGACTTAAATATTTAAAGAGTGAATGATGAAAAAAGAGAAATTTTGCAAAAAGGAGGAGATAGATGTTATATTCCTTGCTCCGTCGCATTCGCTCCAAGTCGCAGTCATATAATATCTATCTCCTTCTAGACTGAATGTAATAATTCCTCATTTCATTCGGAATTATGAAAAGTATTCTTTATATTTTTATCTTTCTTCATCTTTGATTCAAGTCTTAATAGATTTACATGCATACACTTGAAAATTGAAGAAAATATTTTATAAAAAACTATTTATGTGGTTCTTTATTGTAAGTTTATTATTCTCCTAATACAGCTGTTCTAACAACTTGAGATGCTATATAAGCTGCTGATCCAGCACCATTTTCTCCTTCTTCTACTATTACAGCAACTGCGATTTCTGGATTATCTAAAGGTGCTACTGAAATAAACCATCCGTGAGGAACTCCCTCTGAACCATCTTCTAACATATAATCTGCGGTCCCAGTCTTACCTCCTGCATTTGTGCCTTCAAAAGCTGGCCATCTATAAAGATTATTTGAAACTAAATATCCCATATATTCTTTTATAGTATTTGTAATATCAGCTGATATTACATCATTCTTTAAAGCTTTATTAGCTATCTCTTTAATGGTATTGCCATCTTTATCAACAATCTCATTTACTAATTTCGGTTGCATTAACACTCCATCATTCGCAACTGTTGCAGCAACTATAGCCATTTGTATAGGCGTTGATAATACACTTCCCTGACCTATACCACTCTGAGCTATATTACCTATTTCTTCTTCATTTAATGTTGGAAATCTACTTTCTGTTATAGATAATCCAACTCCATTTATTCTTGAATTAAATCCAAATCTCTCTGCAACTTCCTTCAGTTTAGAGTTTCCCATCTCCATAGCTAAAGTACCAAAAACATAATTACTTGAAACCCTATAAGCCATTTGTAGGCTTAGATCTCCATGTACTTGATTCATATAATTACTTAATGATGTTCCATCTGGGAATTCTATTTTTCCAGTATCATGAAAAGTTTCATTTACTACATTTGGATCATATTCTAAAGCTGCAGCTAAAGTTACTGTCTTAAAAACAGAACCTGGCGGATATAGACCATTTATTGCCCTATTTAGCAACTTACTATCTACATCCACACCTGAATTTGCATCTTCAATAACTTGTTCTAAGTTACTAGGATTATATGTCGGTTTTGATACCATTGCTAATATCTCTCCAGTTTTAGGATTTATAGCTACTACTGATCCTTTTAAGTCTCCCATTGAATCATAAGCAGCCTTTTGTATATCGTAGTCTAGTGTTGTTATAATTCCATTTCCAACCTTTTCTTCATCTCTATTCTCAAAAGCACTTTTCAAATCAAAATTCTTTATTATATTTCTTATTCCATTTGAAAATCCGCTATACTTTGATAACTCACTATCGTATTCACTTTCTAGCCCTGTTAAACCAAATCTTTCATCTATATATCCTAAAGCATGAACAAATAAATCTCCATAAACATATTCTCTACTTTGGTTATATTCATCTATTCTTATACTATTTGTTAAAGCATTTTCATTTCTATCGTAAATTGTTCCCCTTAAAATTTCATTTCTTTTTGCCCAAAGTCTTTTATTCCCCGAATCATTAGCTATATCAGGACCCTTAAAAACTTGAAAATACGCTATGTATGATATCAGGGCTATAAAACAAAAAAGAAATATGACCATAATATTTCTTACGCTTTTAGCTAAATCGTTCATAAGCTCCTCCTCGCTATGTAAAAGCTGATAAAATTAATATAAAAGGAGTATCGATTTTACCTTCAATACTCCTTTTATATTATACACTAAATTTATTCCTTATACCTTAAATTTTCTAATATTTTCTGCTAACTCTCTAAGTTCTGAAATAATATTTTTATATGACAATCTACCCTTAAAATGTATATCTTTTAGTATTCATCAGAAATTTTTTGTAAAATTCCTAAAGCAAAAAACATTGTTAACATAGAACTACCACCATAACTTATTAGAGGTAAAGTGATTCCTGTTAGTGGTATTACAGTAAAAATTCCACCTACTATAACTAGTGTTTGGCAAGCTATCATCGTACTAAACCCTACTGCTGCCAAAAGACTAAATTCATCCTTCGTTAAAAATGCTATTCTGATACCTCTATAGAATAATAAGAAGTATATAATCATTAAACCTACAGCAAAAATAATTCCAAATTCTTCGCAAATAACAGCAAAAATAAAATCGCTCTCACTAGCAAATATTAATTCTGGATATCCATTTCCAAGACCTACTCCAAATAATCCACCTGATGATATAGCATATAGTCCTTGAACTATTTGATATCCTTCTGCTGTAGCATACTTCCATGGATCCAACCAAATTCTTACTCTTTTTTGAACGTGTCCAAAGACACCATAAGCTCCTAGCGCTCCGACAGCTGAAAGTCCTAAGCAAGTAAAAACATATTTTTTCTTTGATGTAGCTATATATAACATAGTTACAGATATACCAAAGAAAATAAGTGTTGATCCTAGGTCTGTTTGCAAAACCATACATGCTAATGAGAACATTACAACTAGTGCTGGTTCTATTAGTTGCTTAAAATCCTCTTTAAGTACATTTTTACTCTCATAACTCATAAGAGATGCAGATAAGTATAAAATTAAAGTTATTTTACCAAATTCAGATGGTTGGAAGCTTATTGGGCCTATATAAACCCAGTTCATAGCTCCATACGTCTCTACATTAAATATAAGTCCATATATCAATGCCATAGGCATAAATATTAAAGTAATAATCATATATATTTTTTTATACTTAGCGAAACTTTTTAAACCTGGTAAAGCAATTACTATAGCCATATATCCAATTATTCCAAATATAACCCAAATTAATTGTCTAAATGCAAAGTTAGGATCTATTCTGTAAAGTACAGCTATTCCTACAACCGCTAAGATAATTGAAAAGATAAGCATAAACTTATCTCCATCCGGACGATACCTTTTTAAAATATGATGAGATACCCCTATAATGATACATAATACAACACCTATAATTAATGCTCTTATATCAAAGGGTTTTTGTAATAAAGCTAGATTAGTAAATAAAAGTAAGCATAACAAATATATTAATTTAAGAACTCTTTTTTCTAACTTTAATGCCTTATTCATAACTTCACCTCTAATTTTTATCTGCTCTTATAACCTTAAAGGTGGCACTTCCTATTCTAATTTTATCATTAGCTCTTAACTTAACAGATCCATTAATTTTATCATCATTAATATATACACCATTAGTACTATTTAAATCTTCTATTAAAACCTCATTATTTTTCACCATTATTTTAGCGTGGTTCCCAGAAGTAAATTGATCTGTTAATTTTATCGTATTACCTTCTTTTCTTCCTATTGTTATGACTCCATTTAACAATAAAATGGATCCTTCTTCTAAGTTTGAGTTTTCTCCAACACTTAGCACTTCTATTCCATAATCCCTTTTAGCAGCAGGCTTTCTTCTTCTTCCACCGCCTTTAACGTCCTTATACATTATTTTTAGTGCATAATAAATTATAAAGTAAAGTACTATTATAAAAGCAACACCAAAAACAATTGTAGTTAGCTTTGAAAAACCCATCTTTTCACCTCAAAATTAGTATTATATTACCATTATATATTAAATGCTATATATAAAAATGACAAGCTTTCTTGGATTATCTTAACATCTTTTTAAGATATTTACCCGTATATGACTCCTCAACCTTGATTATATCTTCTGGTGTCCCAGTAGCAATTATTGTTCCTCCCTTGTCTCCACCTTCTGGTCCTAAGTCAATAATATAATCAGAACACTTTATCATATCAAGGTTATGCTCTATTACTACTACAGTATTTCCTGCATCTACTAGTCTTTGAAGTATTTCTACTAATCTGCTTACATCATCAATATGAAGTCCTGTAGTCGGCTCATCTAAAATATAAAGAGTCTTGCCTGTACTTCTCTTTGAAAGCTCATATGCTAGTTTTATTCTTTGTGCTTCTCCTCCTGATAACTGTGTAGATGGTTGACCTAATCTAATATATCCAAGTCCTACATCATATAAAGTTTCTATCTTATTTTTTATTCTTGGATGATTTTCAAAGAAGTTTAGACCTTCTTCTACTGTCATATTCAATATGTCATCTATAGATTTCCCTTTATATTTAACTTCTAAAGTCTCCCTATTATATCTCTTTCCCTTACATACTTCACAAGGTACATATACATCAGATAAGAATTGCATTTCTATCCTAATTATACCATCACCTGCACATGCTTCACATCTTCCGCCTTTAACATTAAAGCTAAATCTTCCTGGTTTATAGCCTCTCATTTTAGCTTCAGGTGTATTAGAGAATAGTTCTCTAATTATATCAAATACTCCTGTATAAGTAGCTGGATTTGATCTAGGTGTTCTTCCAATTGGGCTTTGGTCTATATCTATAATCTTATCAATATTTTCATATCCTAAAATTTCTTTATGAGCACCAACTGGATTTTTACTTCTATTTACTAGTCTATTTAATCCTTTATATAAAATCTCATTCACTAATGTACTCTTCCCTGAACCAGAAACACCTGTTATCATAGTCAATGTCCCTAGTGGGATTTTTACATTAACATTCTTTAGATTATTTTCCTTAGCACCTTTAACAGTTATAAAGTTACCATTACCTTTTCTTCTCTCATTAGGCATTTTTATTTTTTTCTCACCTAATAAGTATTGCCCTGTTATTGAGTTTTTACACTTTTTGATATCTTCTACAGTTCCAGTAGCTACTATTTCACCGCCATGTTCTCCTGCTCTTGGTCCTATATCTACTATATAATCTGCTTCTCTCATAGTATCTTCATCATGTTCGACTACTATTACAGTATTTCCTACATCTCTTAAGTGCTTAAGAGTATTTATTAATCTATCATTATCTCTTTGGTGAAGACCTATGCTAGGCTCATCTAATATATATAATACTCCCATTAAAGCTGATCCAATTTGAGTTGCAAGCCTTATTCTTTGAGCCTCTCCTCCAGATAATGTCCCAGAATTTCTTGATAAATTTAAATAATCTAATCCTACATCTATTAAAAACTTTAGTCTATTTTTTATTTCATTTATAATTTGTTCACTTATTATTGTGTCCTTTTCAGAGAATTCTATTGAATTTATATAATCTAATTCTTCTTTTATAGATAGTTTAGTAAATTGGTGTATATTCTTATCTCCTACTAAAACAGCCAAGGCTTCTTTTTTCAATCTTGCTCCACCACACTTTGGACAAGGATTGTTACTCATATATTGTTCAATATCACTCTTTATAATATCTGAATTAGTTTCTCTATATCTTCTCTTTAATGAATTTATTTCTCCATCATAAGCATAGTTATATTGAGATCTTACACCATCTTTAGTGTAAATGACCTTCATTCTCTTTCCATTAGTTCCATAAAGAATTAAATCTAATTCTTTCCTACTTAACTCTTTTACAGGTCTACTTAAATCAATATCATATTCTTCACTTAAAGCCTTTAAAATAGCAAAGGTCCATGATTCTTCTTTTAATCTACCTTCACCCCAAGTAGCTATAGCACCTTCTAATATACTTAAATCTTTATTTGGAATAACTAAATCTTCATCTATCTCCATTAAAGTTCCTAGACCATCACAATTGTCACATTTCCCAAATGGAGAGTTGAAAGAAAATAATCTAGGTGCAAGTTCATCTATACTCATTCCACACTCTGGGCATGCAAATTTTTCACTAAATAATATATCCTCTCCATCTATAACATTAATTAATACTAATCCCTCTGCAATTTTTAATGCAGTTTCAATAGAATCTGATAACCTACCTTCTACGCCCTCTTTAATCACTATTCTATCTACAACTGCTTCAATATTATGCTTTATATTCTTCTCTAATTTTACTTCTTCCTCTGCTAGCTCATAAATAGCTCCATCTATCCTAGCTCTAACGAAACCACTTCTTTTTATATTATCTAGAACTTT
Organism: Clostridium lamae; assembly: GCF_033043255.1. Taxonomy (NCBI): domain Bacteria; kingdom Bacillati; phylum Bacillota; class Clostridia; order Eubacteriales; family Clostridiaceae; genus Clostridium; species Clostridium lamae. The sequence goes on from NZ_JASCQJ010000058.1 coordinate 15,482, forward strand.
TTCATGTAGTCCTTTTTTACCTCTAATAATTGGAGCTAAAACCTGAATTTTAGTTCTATCCCCAAGTTCCATAACACTATCCACAATTTGATCAACAGCTTGTTGCTCTATTGGAATTTTACATTTAGGACAATATGGTTTTCCGACTCTAGCATACAATAATCTTAAATAATCATATATTTCAGTAATTGTTCCAACTGTTGAACGTGGGTTTTTGCTAGTTGTTTTTTGATCTATTGATATAGCTGGTGATAACCCTTCAATATACTCTACATCAGGCTTATCCATTTGCCCTAAAAACTGTCTTGCATAGGATGAAAGAGATTCAACATATCTTCTTTGTCCTTCAGCGTATAGAGTGTCAAATGCCAATGAAGATTTTCCTGATCCTGATAAACCTGTAAATACTACTAACTTATCTCTAGGTATTTCTAATGATACATTTTTTAAATTATGTACCTTAGCACCTCTTATTATAATTTTATCCTTCATATTATGACCTTTCTCCTTATATTTACATTTGCTCGAACAAGCGTTCTTTATTCTATTCTAGTTTTTATTATAAACCTTGTCAATTATATATTAAAGTATTTGCAAAAAAAGAGTGTAATAAACAGGCATATTTTATCACACTCTTTTTCATATTAATTTATATTAATTTCAAAACCTTCTATCTTATCTTTTGCAATAGAATCTATATCAATTTCTATAGTTCCATCACCTTCATCAAGTATATCAAAGCTAGTAATTACTTCATATATTTTATATACATTTTCTGAAACTTCAACACCATTGGCAGATTGACTGTTAAACTTATATTCATTATCTTCCCGCTTAAAATCTATTCCTTCAACACTTGAAGTTTTTAATTCTAAAATATTATTTTCATAACTTTCAAAAGTAGTATTATATTCATTATCTTGAACAAGGTTATTATTTAAATCTACTATTACTTTTTTATCATACTTCTTATCATAAAAAATATTATCCACTTTAAATTTAATATTAGTATCTTTAATTTCACCTTCAAATTCTATATTATTATTTCCA
>NZ_JASCQJ010000059.1:0-16132 GCF_033043255.1 Clostridium lamae
GGCTCGATAGCTCAGTCGGTAGAGCAGAGGACTGAAAATCCTCGTGTCCCTGGTTCGATTCCTGGTCGAGCCACCAGATAAAAAAGCACTAACATAGTTAGTGCTTTTTTATATTTAAAAATATTATTTTATTAAAGACTATTTAAGACTTCTTCTATATGACCTTTAACCTTAACTTTTCTAAATTCTGCTATAAGGGTGCCATCTTCATCAATTATAAAAGTACTTCTTTCTATACCAAGTACCTTCTTTCCGTACATATTCTTTTCTTTAATTACATCGTATAGGTCACATACAATTTTATCTTCATCACTTAGAAGAACAAATGGTAAATTGAACTTTTCAATGAATTTATTATGTGAATTTATGTTATCTTTACTTATTCCAAGAACTACTGCGTTTAAATTATTTATTTGATGTATATTATCTCTAAAATCACATGCTTCAGTAGTACATCCAGGAGTGTTGTCCTTAGGATAGAAGTATAATACTACCTTTTTACCTCTATAATCACTTAATTTATGTTCTTTTCCATCAGATCCCATAAGTGTGAAATCTGGCGCTAAATTTCCTATTTGCATTTTAATACCTCCTTATATCAAATACATTATAATACTAATAATTATTATTATCAAGAAATAACAGTTAAATAGATTAATTTAGATTTATTAATAAAAATTATCATATTTAATGATAAACTCTGTTATAATTAAGGATGTTAATAAATTTAAATAAAAGGAGAATATATAATGGAAAATAAGGTTTTAGCAACTGTTGCTGGTAACGAAATTAAGGAATCAGACTTACAGAATATAATATCAAGATATCCTGAAGATAAGAGAGCATATTTTAGTACTGATGAGGCAAAGAAACAATTATTAGAACAAATAGTATCTTTTGAATTGTTAAATATCCTTGGTAAAGAATTGAAAATAGATCAAACAGCGGAATATGAAGATAATGTTAAGCAAGCTGAAAAGGATATTCTAACTCAATTAACTTTAAATAAATTATTATTAGAAGTGACAGTTACAGATGAAGATGCATTAAATTACTACAATAGTAATAAGAGTTCATTTACTCAACCTCCTACAGTTACAGCTAAACATATATTAGTTGAAGATAAAGACTTATGTGAGCAAATTAAAAGGGAATTAGATGAAAATGAATTAAGTTTTGAAGAGGCAGCAGCAAAATACTCAACTTGTCCATCTAAAGAAGAAGGTGGTAATTTAGGTTCTTTTGGTAGAGGTATGATGGTTCCTGAGTTTGAAGAAGCTGCATTTAATTTAGATCTTAATGTAGTGAGTGAACCAGTTCAAACTCAATTCGGTTACCACTTAATAAAGGTTGAAGAAAAAAATGAAGGAAAAGAAGCTAAATTTGAGGATGTTAAGAGTCAAATTGTAAACAAGTTACTTCAAGATGCACAACAAAGAAAGTATTTAGATGTTGTTAAAGAGCTAGAAAATAAATATGGAGTAACTAGAGCATAGCAAAAAAATGTATGAAATATTAATATTTCATACATTTTTTATATTAGTTCTTTAAAGTTAAGAATATATTTATCAGCTAAGTTTATTAATTCTTCTTTTTGATGGGCTGAACTATCATCATGTATTGCATAGACTGTCATCCCAGCTAATTTAGCACCCTTTACAGCTTGTACAATGTCTTCGAATACTAAGCATTTCTCAGGAGCAATGTTAAGCTTCTTTGCTGATAATAAATATATATCTGGATTATCTTTAGATTTTTCAACTTCCTCTGTAGTACTAATAGCATCAAAATAGTCATAAATACCATTGTTTTTTAATGTTGCTTCAAGTAATGGTATAGAGTTACTTGTTGCTAAAGCTATTTTAATACCTTTATTTTTTAATTTAGTTAAAAAGGGTATTACATTATCTTTTAATTTAATATCATTTGAATAATGACGTAAGGCCATTGAATGCCAAGTGGAAATTATATCTTCAATATTATCTTTTATATTAAATCTTTCCTTAAAGTAAATTGCTGTCTCAGTAAGCGTAAGATGAGTAATTTCTTCTTGAAGATTATGAGGAACTTCATATCCAAAAGAACTTAGATATTCTTCATCAATTTGAGACCATATTCCCATAGAGTCTATTAGAGTTCCATCTAGATCAAATATTACTGCTTCAAATTTATCCATTTTTTATTACCTCCGAATGAAAAAATTTCATAAAAATATAGCTATTATAAGAACTTTTTAATATAATGATTTTAAATAGAAATATTAAAGGGGATAAGATTTATGTGGATATTAATATTGTGTATTTATATATCAATAATTCCAATAGTATTAATTTCTTGTAAATCTATTGGATTTGATGATAAATTTCAAGAATTTCATAATTATATAGATTGTAAATGATTATGAAATAAATTTTATTAAAAAATTCAAATAATTATTATGAAATAAAAAAACCTCTCAAAATTGAGAGGTTTTTTTATGGTCGGGGTGACAGGGATTGAACCTGCGACCTCATGGTCCCAAACCACGCGCGCTCCCATCTGCGCCACACCCCGAAGTACATTATAATTATAGTAAGTATAGATAAGTGTGTCAACACTTTTTTATTTTAACAAATAAAAAAATTTACAAAAAAAATCATAATTGATAAAATATTTTTAAAGCCTGTTTAAAATTGTAAAAAATAGGCAAGTATTTGAGTAGGAGGATAGTAAATGAAAAATACAGCTTTAGTAATATTATTAGGTAGTTTAGGTTTTATAATCATTGGATTAATATCATTACTAAGTAAAAAAATAAAAAACTATTTTAAAGATAGCGGAGTATACAAGGATACAGATAGTTTTATGTATTATAATGGTATATTTAATTTATCTATGGGTTTAATAGGAGCAGTTTTAGGAGCCTTAGATATGTTCCTTGTAGAAAAGTCTAAGTACATAATAGTAATTTATATTGTAGTTATTTTAATATTATCAATAACTCAAAATAAATTACTTAAAAAATATAAAAATATATAACCTAATCTCAATATGTATATAAATTATGGATATAAAAATTGAACTAAATAAATATACTTTAGTAAGAGCACTTCTTTAATTTCATTAATGAAAAAGCTTTAAGAGTATGTATAGTATACATTTACACGCACTATTTATCATAATTTTTAAAAATTACCATTGTCCAAGCTTACCATAAGTGTTATAATGGTAAAGTAACATTCAGGGAGAGGGGGATGGTCGTAAGAGACCAGCGCGTATGAGAAAAAGGATTTTATCGATTGTTATAGCTGGAGCTTTAACAATTACCTCAGTAACACCAGTTTTTGCTACTCCTAATCAGGAGGTAATAGAAAATCAACAAAAGTATGACGAATTGAACAAGAAAATAGAAGACATTCAAGGTAAAATATATAATTTAAACGAACAAATAGCACCATTAGCAGAAAAGGTTGACAATAATAAGAAGCAAATGGAATCTATTAAACAAGAAATAAGCAATACTAACAAGGAAATTGAGGCTTCAAAGGCTGAAATTCAAGAGAAAGAAGAAGTGTTAGGAAAAAGATTAAGAGAGTTATATAAATCAGGCGGTCAGGGAAGTTATTTAACTCTATTATTTACTGCTGAAAGCTTTAGTGATCTTATCACAAAGATAGACTCTGCTAGTAGACTTGTAAATATTGACAAGAAAATAGTAAAAGATTTACTTGATAAGAAAGAAAAATTGGATGAAAAAGTTGCTTCATTAGAAGAGAAGTCTAATGAAATAGCTAAGATTAATGATGAGACTAATAAAGTATTAGCTGAATTTGAAGGTAAGAAGAAAGAACAAGAGGTTCTTATTTCTGAGGCACAAGCTGAACAAGAAAAATTTGATGCAGAATATTTATCTGTTGCTGAAAGAAGCTTAGTACAATATCAAATGGGGGTTTTAGGATCGTCTAATGATATCTCAGAACTTCAAAGCGCTATTAGCCAATTAAGAAATATTAGGGATGAGCAATTAAAAAGTCCTATAGTTGTTGAAGAAGTAAATAATGCTATAGAAGCTGCAAAAATCAAAGTAGCTGATTTACAAGCTCAACAAGAAGCAGCTAATCAGCCTAATAGAGGTGAAACATCAGCTACAGGAAATGCTATAGTAGATTATGCATATGGATTTATAGGAACACCATATGTATATGGAGCAACAGGACCAAATGCATTTGACTGTTCAGGATTTACAAGCTATGTATTTAGAAATGCAGCAGGAATAGAAATATCAAGAACAACATATTCACAAATTAATGTTGGTACACCAGTTTCTTATGGTGAATTACAACCAGGTGATTTAGTATTTACTTATGGATTAGACCATGTTGGAATATATGTTGGTGGAGGCCAATATATACATGCTCCACAACCGGGTCAAAGCGTTAAAGTATCGCCTGTAACATCATTCTATGCTGCAAGAAGAGTACTTTAATTAAAAAGTTGATATTAATTAAATAAACTCCGTCGTTTAGACGGAGTTTATTTTTATGTATAGGGAATTATAAATTATGATATAATTTAATAGATTTTAATTATCATTAAATAATGAAATAATCAGTATATAAAAATAGTAGATAGAGGGAAATAAATGAATAAAGAGATAAAATTATTAGAAGATGAATCAATAGATGATTTACAGTTAGATAATTTGTATTTAATCCAAAAAAAACAAGGTTTTAGATTTGGAGTAGATGCTGTTTTATTATCTCATTTTGCTAATATAAAAAAGAAGCATAGAGTTATAGATTTATGCACAGGTACAGGGATAATTCCATTTTTATTATACGGTAAATATAAGCCACAAGAAGTTATTGGTGTTGAAATTCAAGATGATATGGTAGAAATGGCTAATAGAAGTAGTAGTTATAATGAACTAGATGGTATAGTAAAATTCATTAATGGTGATTTAAAAGATATATCATTATTAAAATCTTTAGGAACTTTTGATGCTTTGACAGTAAACCCACCATATAAGTTGAATAATTCAGGAATATTAAATCCAGATGATAAGTTAGCAATTGCTAGACATGAGATTCTATGTACATTAGAAGATGTCATAATAGCTGCTAGAAGGCTTTTAAAAGATAATGGAAGGATTTATATAGTACATAGACCAGAAAGGTTAATTGATATATTTGAGCTTATGAGAAAGTATAAGATAGAACCTAAGAGAGTTCAAATGATACAACCTAATATTAATAAGGCTCCAAATATAGTTTTAGTAGAAGGTCAACGTGATGGAGGAGCATATTTGAAATGGGAAGCTCCTATATATGTATATAATGAAGATGGAACTTATACTAAAGAAATAAATAGAATTTACGGTAGGGAGGATTAAGAATGAAAATAGGGAAATTATATTTAGTTCCTACGCCTATAGGGAATTTAAAGGATATAACTTTAAGAGCTTTAGATGTTTTAAAAAGTGTTGATGAGATAGCAGCTGAAGATACAAGAACAAGTTTAAAACTTTTAAATCACTTTGATATTAAAAAGAGTTTGTTTAGTTATCATATGCATAATGAACAAGGTAAGAGTTTAGATATAATAAATAAACTTAAGAACGGATTGAATATTGCATTGATTACGGATGCTGGAACCCCTGGGATTTCTGATCCAGGAAGCGTAATAGTCGAAAGATGTATAGAAGAGGGAATAGAATTTGAAGTTTTACCTGGAGCAACAGCTATTACTACAGCTTTGGTGTACTCTGGCTTAGATACTAGTAAGTTTATGTTTAGAGGATTTTTGCCCCGAGAAAATAAGGATAGAAATCCTATAATTGAAGAAATAAAAAATGTAAGAGATACAATAATATTTTATGAAGCGCCTCACAGATTACTTAATACTCTTGAATACCTTAAAGATAGTTTGGGAAATAGAAAGATAGCAATTTGTAGAGAACTTACTAAGTTGCATGAAGAAATTTATAGAGGAAAAATATCAGAAGGGTTAGAATTTTTTACTGAGAACAGGCCAAGAGGAGAGTTTGTTTTAGTTATTGAAGGCAAGTCTGATGAAGATATTAAAGCAGAAAAAGATGCAAAATGGAGTTCTTTAAGTATAGAAGAACATTTACTTATGATTATAGAAAAAGGAGTAGATAAGAAAGAAGCTATAAAAATAGTAGCTAAAGAAAGAGGTTTAGCTAAAAAAGAAGTGTATAAGCATTCGACAGAAATATAATTAAGAGTTTAATCCCCTATATGTATATCATATAGGGGATTAAATTAAGATTACTTTTTTAATTCAGTTAAACAGTTTTTACAGATGTTTTTACCTTTGTAGTTAACAACATCTCTAGCATCTCCACAGAATATACAAGCAGGCTCATATTTCTTTAAGATGATTTGTTCACCATCTACATAGATTTCTAAAGCATCCTTTTCTGCTATATCTAATGTTCTTCTTAATTCTATTGGAATAACTATTCTTCCAAGTTCATCTACTCTTCTTACAACTCCAGTTGATTTCATTAAACACCCTCCTTAAACAAGTTTCGACATCGCGCAATGTTAATATTACTAAAAATGTAATTAAAAGTCAATAAAAAAACAAAAATTTTTATAAAATTACATTATTTTTATAAAAATTTATTTCTAATTACAATATACTACCATATATTAGAAAAGTCAATACAAAACAATCAAATTTCCAAAAAAATAGCAAAAAAATGTAGAATGGCTTGTCTACTTGATTTATAGATATAAAACATAAATTTTTAAAATCTTTATTAAAAAAATACTAATAAAAAAAGAAAAAAATGTAAATAATATTGATAGGAATATATACAATGAATTTATAGAGATAGAAATAACTTGTAATAAGTTTATATATACTATATAATTAAATTAATAATTAAGCATAGAGGTGGATATAATGGTAAAGAAAATTGATACTAATTATATAAAAGATGTTGCGGAAGATATGGCTAATGGTACGATGATTACCTATGATGATTTACCGAAATACGATCTTTTTTTGTCTCAAGTTATCGATTTTTTAAATGATAAATTCATTGAGGATAAATACACTAACAATATAGTTCAGAATTATATAAAAAGTGAGGTTATTAGTAAACCTGAAGATGGGAAAAAAAGAGGATATACTAAAATTCATTTAGTTCAATTAGTTTTATTGAGCTATATGAGGCCTGTACTTACTACAGAAGAGATTAAAAAGGTATTTAGTTTAGCATTTAATGAAATTAATGATAGGTCAGATGACATTATATCTTGGGAAGATGCTTATAAAATATTTTCAGAAACTCAAAGTGAAAGTTTTAAAGATTTTCTAAGTAAACCAGCGGTAGATGAAGAAAAATTAGATAATATAATTTCAGAACTAAAATTAAATGAAAAAGATGAGAATAGTATTAGAACATTTGTTATAGTAATGTCTTTAATTGCTCAAGCAAGTGCAATAAAAAAATTAGTGCAAAAAATTGTTAATGAATATCATTCAGAATAATAAATTTAAAAATACCTTACTTGTTAACGTATATAATAAGTGAGGTGATTTTATGAAAGAATTAGTTGATTTGATTGCTAATATAGGATTTCCAATAGCTATATCTGTTTATCTTTTAGTTAGGATTGAGATAAAACTAGAGGGACTTACTAATAGCATAAACAATTTATCTCAAACTATTAATTCAATTAAATAAAAATTAAGGGATACTTATATTAATGAATAAAGATATAAGTACCCCTTAATTTTTATTTATATAAACTATTAATTATATATTATTAAGATTATAATATAAGTAAAATATGAAGATAGGAAGAACTTTAATGAAGAATGAAATTGTTATTAAAGAATCAGTTAGAGGAATTATTGAATATGTTTTGAAGCGAGGAAGTATTGATGATAGATATACAGGTAGTACACGAGCTTTAGAAGGAACTCTAGCTCATCAAAAGCTTCAAAATAGCAATGAAAAGTTATATGAAAACTATCAAAAAGAAGTTAGATTACAAGAAGAATTTCAAATAGATAATGTAACGTTAATATTAGATGGAAGAGCTGATGGAATCATAATTGAAAATGAGGGCATTTACATAGAGGAAATAAAGTCTACGATGAAGTCTTTAGTACTTATAGATGAAGATTATAATGAATTGCATTGGGCCCAAGCTAAATTTTATGCGTACATATATTCTAAACAGAATAAATTAGAAAAGATTAAAATAAGGCTAAGTTATTATAATATAGAAACAGATGAAGTGAAGAGTTTTGATAAGGAATTTAATATAAAGGATTTAGAAAAATTTGTTTTTGATATTATTAATGAATATAAAAAGTGGGTATTATTGAAATCTGAATTATTAAAAGATAGAAATAAAAGTATAAAGCTTTTAAAATTCCCCTTTGAAAGTTATAGAAAAGGACAAAAAGAATTAGCAGTAACATGTTTTAATACAATAAAAGAAAAAGCAGTCTTATTTGCACAAGCACCAACAGGTATAGGAAAAACTATATCTACTATTTTCCCAGCAATAAAATCATTAGGAGAAGGTAGGGGAGAAAGGATAGTATATTTGACTGCAAAGACAATAACAAGGACTGTAGCTGAAGAAGCAGTGAATAAACTAAAAAGCACAGGACTTAAATGTAAAAGTATAACTTTGACTGCAAAGGAAAAAATATGCTTTAAAGATAAGGCAAGATGTAATCCAGAGAATTGTGAATATGCATTAAATTATTATGATAAAGTAAATGATGCAATATTTAAAATTATAAAAGAAGAAGATATCTTTAGTAGGGAAAGAATAGAGGAATATGCAAAAAGAGAGAAATTATGTCCCTTTGAATTGGCTTTAGATTTAAGTCTTTGGTGTGATTTAATAATATGTGACTATAACTATGCCTTCGACCCTAGAGCTAGATTAAAAAGGTTCTTTGAAGAAGATGTGAATAATAATATATTACTTGTGGATGAAGGACATAATCTTGTGGATAGATCTAGAAGCATGTTTAGTGCAGAAATATATAAAGAGAAGATCTTAAAAGCAAGTAAAACTATTAAGGGAAAAGCACCTAACATATATAAAGCATTAAATTCAATAAATAAGTATTTAATTGAAATAAGGAAGGAACTTCAGGAAACAGAAGCTAATAGTATATATAAAAAAGACGAGTATAAAGAATTATATAAACTACTAAGGGTATTTTTAAGTGAGAGTGATGAATATTTAATAAAAGCCGTTAATACAGAAGGATATGATGAGATTAGAGATCTTTATTTTGAAGTTAAGGCATTCATATCAATATCAGAGCTCTATGATAAGGAATATGTAACTTTAGTTGAATTAATTCAAAATGATGTAAAAGTTAAGCTGTTTTGTGTTAATCCTTCTAAGAATTTATCTAAGATAGTTCAAGGGAGTTATTCAACAACAATTTTTTCTGCTACACTGACACCGATTAATTATTATATTGATTTACTAGGAGGAAATGATAAAAGTTATAGAATGAAGCTTCCATCTCCTTTTAGAAAGGAAAATTTAAAAGTATATGGTCATCCGTTAAATATGAGATTTAGACAAAGAGAAAATAATATAGATAATTTGTGTAATTTAATTTATAAATTTAAGGAAGAGGAAATAGGAAATTATATGGTTTTTTTACCATCATATCAATACTTGAATAAAATATATGAAAGATATAAAGAATTGTATGGTGATGAAAATATGCTTTGTCAGGGGGAAGTGTTAACAGAAACTGAAAGAGAAGAATTCCTAAATAAGTTTGAGGAAGATTCTAATATATTAGCATTTTGTGTAATAGGAGGGGTTTTTTCAGAAGGGATAGATTTGCCTGGAAAAAGGCTAATAGGAAGCATAATAGTTGGAGTTGGATTTCCTAAAATATCGAATGAGGGAGATATAGTTAAAGATTATTATGAAGATAAAGGCTTTGACTATGCATATATTTATCCAGGTATAAATAAGGTTATGCAAGCAGTAGGTAGAGTTATAAGAACTGAAACAGATAAAGGAAGAATACTACTTATAGATGACAGATATTATACATTAAAATATAGAAGTTTACTTCCAAAGGAATGGGGATTAATAGAATAAAGGAGAGGGATTATGAAGGTTATTGATTTAAGTCATACTATAAATAGTAATATGAGTACATATACAAAGGATGAAAGATTTGAATCTTATGATATAGCATCTATAGAAAAGGATGGATATAATGAAAAATTACTAAGGCTATGTACGCATACAGGAACTCATATAGATGCTCCAAGTCATATGATCAACAAGGGGAAGACAATAGATGAATTTAATATAAATGATTTTATTGGAATTGCAGTTATTTTAGATGTTTCAAATCTAAAAATTATAGATATAGAAGATTTAATAATTTTTAGTGATAAAATAAGTAATTGTGATTTTGTTATACTAAAAACGGGTTGGGATAAGCATTGGGGAAGTAGTAGTTATTTACAAGGTTATCCTACTCTAACAGAGGAAGCAGCTAGATGGTTATGTAGTTTTAATATTAGAGGTATAGGTACTGATACCATATCAATAGATTCTTTTGATAGTATAGATTTCGAAGTTCATAATACTATACTATCTAGAGGAATGTTAATAATTGAAAATATGGCCAATTTAGATAAAGTTGTTGATGAAGAGATTACATTGGTAGCAACTCCATTAAAGATAGAAAATGGTGATGCATCGCCAGTAAGAGCAATTGCTATAACAAATTAAAATAGAGTTTGTGTGAAAGTAGTATTATTTCGCACAAACTCTATTATATTTACACTATTTTATAAATAATTTATATTCAGCATTAAATTCACTACCAATAGATAGTTTTTCTATTCCTTCTTTATCTTTCAATTCACCAGTAAAGTCAGCATAATCTGCATGCCCATACCAAGGTTCAATACATACAAAAGGTGCACCTGTAGGCTTAGTCCATAGAGCTAAGTAAGGGAATCCGGAGAAATCCATCGTTAATTCTCTAGTATTTTTATCAGACTTTAATGTAATTAGATTAGATTTTAATCCATTAAATACTAAGGCATCATACTTGAATAAATCTAGGCTTAAATTAATTAAGTTTGAATTATTAAAGAATTCATTTGTTTTACCAGTAAAGTATCCTTTATTAGCGTCTAATTCCATAGTACCGATATTTTCTTTTTGGTTAAATTCAAAATAATAATCTTCAAACTTTTCTCCATCAAATAGAGGGCATATAAAAGCTGGATGACCACCTATTGAAAAATAAATATCTTTATCATCAAGGTTTTTAACATTATATCCAACCTTAACGCCATTTTCTAATAATTCATAAGATAGTCTTAGAGAAAATTTGTAAGGATAAAGTTTTAAAGTATCCTCTGACCATAAAAGTTCGAAGACGATATGATTTTCATCATTTTCTACTATATTAAATTCTCTTGTTCTTGCGAGCCCATGCTGTGGAAGTTCATATTCGTTTCCTTCAGCTCTATATTTATTATTAAGAACCTTACCTACTATAGGAAATAAAATAGGAGAATGATACTTCCAATACTTTTCATCACCATTCCATAAGTATTCAGTATTATCTTTTTTTGAAATTAAATTGTTAAGTTCACCGCCAAAAGTATCTGCAGATATTTTTACATTTTCATTTTCTAATATGTATTTCATAAGAACACCCTTTCATATTTATAAACATATATGAAAATTATACTATAATGGAAGTTTTTTATAAAGAAATAGTTATTATGCTTATAAATTATGGGATAATGTAGTATCATATATAAAGTAATAAAAATAGTAATTAGAAAAATTATTAATGGGTGATTGAATGAATAAAGAAAATGAAAATAAAAAATCATTTTTAGATGGAATTATATATTTTATCGTAAAAGTAAGAAATGATGATATTTTTGCATTAGGTGCACAGCTAGCATACTATTTAATGTTATCCTTTTTTCCTTTTTTAATATTCTTAATGACAGTGGTTGGATTCAGCAGATTAAATTCTGCAGATATACTAGATGGATTAAGAGCAATTTTACCTAATAATGTTTTCAGTTTAATAGATGTAACAGTAGTAGAATTAGTAGAGAATCAATATGCAGGATTATTAGGAGCATCTATCGCTCTTACTGTTTGGTCAGCATCATCAGGATTTAGAGCTGTTATTAAGGGATTAAATAAAGCATACAACATAAAAGATACTAGATCCTTTATTAAGAGAGCTTTTGTAGCTATAATTTTTACCATGGCATTAGTTCTAGTTATAATGGTAACACTTGCAATGCTGGTATTCGGTGAAGTAATAGGAGAGTATATTATATCCATAGTGCCGTTTGAAGATTTCATCACTCGTTTATGGAATATAAGTAGATTTATAATAGTAATTTTGATAATGATATTCATATTTGCTAGTATTTACAGATATGCACCAGCGAAAAAGATATCATGGAGGGAAGTTTATCCGGGTGCAATAGTTAGTACATTAGGCTGGATAGTAGTATCATTAGGATTTTCATATTATATAAATAATATTGCTAATTACTCTAGATTATATGGAAGTATAGGAGCAGTATTTGTACTTATGACTTGGTTATATATTACATCTTTGATGTTAATTGTTGGTGCAGAATTTAATTCTGTTTTAGGTATAACAAAAAGATAATAAATTAATTACTTTAAACTCCAATTCAAATTTATAAAATCATATTAAAATAAAAGATAACTTAGCCTGAAAATAACAAAGTATATATTTTTATAATATATTAAGCAATAATCTGTATAAATCCTGAATAGAAAAAAATTAAGTGGATATAATCAAAGAAGAAATATTCAGGAGGTGTAAAAATGAATAAAATTGTATTACTAGGTAAATTAATAAAAGACCCTGAACTTAGAACCTTAGAAGATGGCAATAAATTATTTAGCAGATTTATTATTGCAGTAGATAGAAACTTTAAGGCTCAAGATGGAACAAGAAAGGCAGATTTAATTCCAGTTACTTTTTGGGGTAGAAAAGCAGAGGTAGTATGTCAATATTTAAAAAAAGGCAGCTATATAAGTTTAAGTGGAAGATTAAGAACTGGTAGCTATGAAGATAAAGAAGGCAATAAAAAGTATATTGCAGAAGTTGTAGCTGAAGATTTTAAATTTGTTGGTGGTAGGAAAACGGAAAAAGAAAATAACACAGCAGAAAATAATTTTGGCGATGATTTAGCAAACTAACTAAAGAATTGAATATAAATTGAAATAAATAAAATTAAGGAGCTGTATTGTGTAATATCAATACAGCTCCTTGTTAATTATCTAGATAGTACCTTTGCTTAAAACTGTTGCTTTATTTTCTCCATTTTGAATACCTTCCATAATCTTAACGGAAGATTTCACATCACCAATTAATATACCACCAACTAGCTTATTATTTTTGAAGAATAATTTAGAGTATTTATTATTTAAGCTATCTAAATAACCTACTTTCTCTAATGATGGATCATCAAAATTAATAGTTCCAGCTGAGAATACCTCTGTATTCATTGCTTGGAAAATTGTTGATGAAACAAATTTTTCAAATTTTACTTTATCTCCAGTTGCATTAGCACCCGCAACTTTTCCCATTTCTATAGCAGCAGGCCAATTTCCGTAATATACTCCATCATATTCGGCAATGTCACCACAGGCATATATTTCATTGAAGTTTGTTTGCATATATTCATTTACAATAACACCTCTGTTACACTTAATTCCAGAAGGTTGAGCTAAGAATATATTAGATCTAACACCAACAGAGAAGATAACAGCATCTGCATTTATTATTTCTCCACTCTTTAATTGAATTGATTTAACGCCATTGTCATCTGCATTTATAAAGTCTACAGCTGATCCTAAAAGGACCTTAACAGGTGTTTTATTTACTAAACTTTCAAATAAATTAGACCCATCAGTATCTAATTGACGAGGTAACATCCTATCAGCTAATTCAATAACAGTAACATTTATGTTACGTTTTTGAATTTCCCACGCTGCTTCCAGTCCTAATAATCCGCCACCAATAATAACAACATTCTCAGCTTCTGGTAAATCCTCTTTAATAGCTTTAACATCAGCAAGTTTTTTTATTGTGTGAATACCTTTTATAGTGTTGTAAGTCCAAGAATTAATCTCAACATCTGAATCATTTAGTTTAACAGTGGTAGGTGGAACAAAATTATAACTACCATTAGCTAAAATTAATTTATCATAATGAACACCTTGCTTATTATCTAATCTAACAAGTTTATTTTCTCTATCGATACTATCAACATTAACACCAAGAATTTCTATAATATTATTTTCTTTATACCAGTTTGCTCTAGCAAGATAGAATGACTCAGTAATATCATCAGTGATTAAGTCAGAGAGTTGAGTTCTTACATATGAGTGAACAGGTTCATTTGAAATTAATTTTATAATGGCACTTGCGTTTCTTTCTTTAATAGCATTAGCGGCGTAGAATCCAGCGGCACCATTACCTATAATTACATATGTTTCTTCTTTATCTATCTTATAAGTCGTAATCTCTTTTTGAACCTCTATAAACTGATCACTTCCAGCACCACAGACAGGGCAATATTCAGGAACAGTTTCAGACTCTATTATTTCTCCACAGATTACGCATTTCCAAAGCTTTAAACCACCTGTAGACTTGGTAGTTTCTTTAGAAGTCGTAGATTCTTTATTAGGAGCGTTAGATTCAGTTTCAAGAACTTTTTCTCCAAGTAAGATTTTACCGAAATTTAATCCATATTCAAAAGCTTCATTTAATTCATTATCAGATGGCTTAAAATTGATTTTGATACTTGGGTAAAGTTTCATATTTAACTCTTTCAGTCTAGTTTCCATTCTAGGAACAGCTTCACCACTCCATCCATAAGATCCAAAAGCACCAGCTAATTTTCCGCCATGGATTACTGGATTTAACTTCGAAAGAATATCACGAATTGGCTCAAGTAATTCTCCAACTATAGTAGGTGAACCACATAAGAATCCTGCAGACTCTCCAATGCTAGTAACTATATCATTCAATTCATGTTCAATAGCATTAAATAATCTAACTTCTATATTTCCAGCAGCTTCAATACCTTCTGCAATTTTCTTTGCTAGTGAGGCAGTATAACCATAAGCTGAAACATATGGAATAGTTACTATTTTCTTTTCGGCAGAAGATGGGATTTTTGTGGTACTCCATGTTCTGTAATACTCAACTATTTCCATAGGATTTTCTATTAAAACAGGTCCATGACCAGGTAAAATCATATCGATTTTTAGATTTTCTATTTTTTTAATAGCACTTAAAACATATTGCTTATATGGTCCGAAAATACAATCAAAATAATATTTTAATGCTTCCATGTAATTTTCTTTATTTTCTACATTGCTATTGAGTACTGCTTCAGATGAGTAGTGAGCTCCAAACGAGTCACAAGTGATTAATACCTCATCTTCAGGAATGTAAGTATATATAGAATCAGGCCAATGTAAGAATGGAGCTGATATGAATTGTAAAGTTTTGTTTCCCAATCCTAGAGTATCCCCATCACCTACAACAATTGATTCAAAATCTCTATTAACTATTTCTTTTAAGAATTTTATAGCTGGAGCAGATCCAACAACCTTAGCATTTGGTGAAATTTCTAACAAATTTGCAACTGATCCAGCATGATCTGGCTCTGTGTGATCTACTACTATATAATCAATATTATTAATATCTATATCTAAATCTTTAAGTCTTTCAATATATTGATCAAAGAACTCTACTTTAACTGTTTCGAAAACAGCTGTCTTCTCGCTCCCTTTAACTACATAAGAATTATAGCTTGTACCATAAGGTGTGTACATAATTATGTCAAAAACTCTTAAGTTTGGGTCTAAAGCACCAACCCAATGTATATCTTTTTTTAACTCTAATGCTTTCAAGTTAACACCTTCCTTTAAATAAATATTAGTTAATAACAACTATTATATAAATATTATATGTCTAAATATTAACAATATCAACAATAAATTCTTTATTGTAAGAAAATTGAGGCAAATTAAGATTTTTGTAATAAATATATATATTTATGAATAAT
>NZ_JASCQJ010000060.1:0-15401 GCF_033043255.1 Clostridium lamae
CTAAATATATAAAGATTACTGAATTCATAGGAGGATAAATTATGAAAAAAATATTACACAAATTTTTTTATAATAATCTATTTAATAGAAATAATTTAAATGACATAAAGATAAAAATTGGTGAGTTAAGACAAATCCCTTACAAAATTGAAGTTATTGCAGAAAAGCTATATGTTCCTTGGGCTATAGATATAAGTAATGATGGCAAAATATATTTTACTGAGAGATCTGGATCAATTAGAGTTATTGAAAATGGCAAAGTTAATCCAAATCCAATATTTACATTTAGATCACCTTTTATAAGTACAGGAGAAGGTGGATTAATGGGTATTGCTCTAGATCCAAATTATTCTCAAAACCATTATATTTATGTTATGCATTCATATTCAGAAGGAATTCAAATTTTTAACCGCGTTGTTAGATTAATTGAAAATAATAACAAAGCATCCATTGATAAAATTCTAATTGATAAAATTCCTGGTGGGCAAATTCATAATGGAGGGAGAATAAAAATAGGACCTGATAACAAACTATATATAACAACTGGAGATGCAGGTAATCCATCATTAGCTCAAGATCTTAATAGTATAGCTGGTAAAATATTACGAATTGAACTAGATGGAAGTATTCCTAATGATAATCCATTTAATAATTCTCCCATTTATAGTTTAGGTCATAGAAATCCAGAAGGCTTAGCATGGAATCCAAAAAATGTTTTGTATTCTTCAGAACATGGACAAACAGCACATGATGAAATAAATATAATAAAGCCAGGAACAAATTATGGTTGGCCTCTAGTTCAAGGAAATGAAGAGTCAACAGATATTTTAACAGAAAAGCCATTGCTACATAGTAATGAAATAACATGGGCACCTTCGGGTATTACTTTTATAAATCAAGGGCCATGGCAAGGAAATTTATTAGTTGCCACCTTAAGAGGGCAACAATTGCTTTCAATTTCTATGAATGGAAGTGGAGATTCAGTAAAAAATATTGAATCCTGGCTCGGAAATGAATATGGGCGTTTACGTGAGGTTATTCAGGCTAGTGATGGGTCAATTTACCTAGCAACCAGTAATAAAGATGGACGAGGCAATCCTAGTATAAATGATGATAGAATTCTTCTTTTAACTCTTAAATAAATAATACTGATAAATTTAAATAAAAAAGTAGATAATGATTATTCACTATCTACTTTTCGAAAATAATTATTATACAGTTTCTATTTCCTTATTTTGAAGACTACCTTGATTTGATACACTTGCAACCTTCTTTTCAATTTCTTCTTGGTTGCCTAAATAATATTTATCTATAACATTAAAGTTATCATCAAATTCATATACCAATGGAACTCCAGTAGGTATATTTACCTCTAATATTTCCTCTTCTGAAAGATTTTCAAAATGTTTTACTAATGCTCTTATTGAATTCCCATGTGCTGCAATTAATACTCTTTTACCAGACAGCATGTCCTTCTTTATTACATCGTTAAAATAAGGAACAACTCTTTTAATTGTATCCTCTAAACTTTCACAAAGTGGTAATTCATTTTTATCAATACCTCTATATTGTTCTTGATTTTTAGGATTATGACTGCTTGTCTCATCTAAGATTGGAGGTTTTATAGAAAAAGATCTTCTCCATATTTTCACTTGATCTTCTCCATACTTTTCTGCTGTCTCAGCTTTATTTAAGCCTTGCAATCCTCCATAATGTCTTTCATTTAATTTATATGATTTTATAACTGGAAGCCAATCTCTATCCATTTCTTCTAATACTAAGTTTAAAGTATGAATAGCTCTCTTAAGATAAGAAGTATAACAAATATCAAAATCTATTCCTTCTTCCTTTAAAGTCTTACCACCTAATCTTGCTTCTTTTACTCCTTCAGGCGATAAATCTACATCACTCCATCCAGTGAATAAATTTAATTTATTCCATTGACTTTCGCCATGTCTTATAACAACTAATCTCATAAATCATACCTCTTTCTAAAATTTTTTATTAATTACTCATCATCACTTATTTATAAAGAATAAAATTTCCTTATAAGTTAATTTATAACCCGTAAATTATTATATAATAATTATTATCTATTACTATAATACTTCTTTTTAGATAATATATCAACTATTTACATATTTTATTATTATTTTAATTTACCAGATATATTACTATTTATATTTAATAATTTTAAATATAATAAGAGCAGCTGAATTTTATCAGCTGCTCTATTAAAACAATATCTTTACATTTTTATGTTCCACAAAAAGTTCTATATGGAATATTAGTTGGCTTTGGTAACTTTGTATATTCTTCTTGATCTTTATTATAAGAATAAGGGTTTGATAAAACTTCTAATAGTTTTGTCATTACACTATAGTCATCTTTTTTTACCGCTGCTTCAATTGCTTCTTCTACTCTATGATTACGTGGAATTACAGATGGATTAACACTTTTCATCAAATTTAACACTTCATCTTTGCTTTCTTTTTGTCTAGATAATCTTTCCTGCCACCTACTATACCAATTATTGAATTCTGAAGTTGTGAACATTACAATATCATCTTTTTTACCTAAAGTTAGGTTTCTAAATGTGTTTGTATAATCTGCCACATACTTATGCATTAAGCTTAATAAACTATATATTAGATCTTCATCTTCTTTTTCTTCATTAAATAATCCTAACTTTAATCTCATACCTGAAATATAGTTTTCTTTATATATATCATTAAATTTATTCATTGCATTTTGAGCTATATCTACAGCTTCTTCCTGATTATCATTTAATAAAGGTATAAGTGTTTCAGCAAATCTTGCTAAATCCCATGCTATTATATTTGGTTGATTTTCATATGCATATCTACCTTGGTGATCTATAGAACTAAACACGGTAGATGGATCATAAGTATCCATAAATGCACATGGACCATAATCTATTGTCTCTCCACATATGCTTACATTATCAGTATTCATAACTCCATGAATAAATCCTACATGAAGCCATTTCGCAATTAATTTTGCTTGTCTTTTAATGACTTCTTCTAATAAAAAGAGGTACGGATTTTCCTTGTTTAATCCTTCAGGATAATGTCTTTTTATAGTATAATCAGCTAAAGCTTTTAAAGATTCATAATCTGTATATCTTGCTGCAAATTGAAAAGTACCTACTCTTATATGACTCGATGCTATACGAGTTAATATTGCCCCTGGTTCTATTTTTTCACGTGCTATCGACTCTCCTGTTGTAACTACAGTTAGACTACGTGTAGTTGGAATTCCTAAAGAATACATGGCTTCACTTATAATATACTCTCTAATCATAGGTCCAAGAGCTGCCTTCCCATCCCCTCCTCTTGAGTAAGGAGTAATTCCAGAACCCTTAAGTTGAACATCTACCTTTTCTCCTTTTGGAGTTATATGTTCTCCAAGTAATACCGCTCTACCATCTCCCAGCATAGTAAAATATCCAAATTGATGTCCTGCATAAGCCTGTGCAATGGGATTTGAACCATCTATTAACTTATTTCCTGAAAAGATATCTGCTCCTTTATCACTTTCTAAAATATCTATATTTAATCCTAAAGTTTTAGCTAATGACTTGTTAAATACAGCTATTTTTGGATCTTTAACTAAACTTGGTAATTGTTTAGTATAAAAGATTTGTGGTAATTCAGAATAGCTATTTTCTATATTAAACTCAGTATTATACACTTTTTCTCTTTCTAGCATTATATATTTCCTTCCTATATTAATATTTATTCATTATAGTTTTTCTTAGTATTGTTTTATTATTCAAAAATAAATGCTAAGAACTACTTCTTAAAATCTTAAGTTATATTTGTTATTTATTTGTTTTCTTCATATTATCACTCATAATATTAAATAGTCAATAATAATTATTATCAGTTAATTGTTATACTATCATGTTAAACAAATATCTAAATTGCATATTTCAATTTGTAACGTTATAATAGAATATATAGATAATATAATTGTTTGGGAGGGTGAAAATATGGAAATTAATTTTCAAAAAAAATATCAATTATATATTGATGGAGAATGGAGAGATTCTTCAGATGGGTCAACAATAAAAACATATAATCCAGCAAATGGACAACTGTTATCTGAAATTGCTGATGCATCTGAAAAAGATGTAGATGATGCTGTTAAAGCTGCCAAAAATGCATTTAACACATGGAGTAAAACAACAGTCAATGAAAGATCTATCCTATTAAATAAAATTGCAGATATTATAGATGAAAATGCAGAATATTTAGCAACAATTGAGACTATGGATAATGGTAAGCCTATTAGAGAAACTATGGGGGCTGATATTCCTTTAGCTGCAGATCATTTTAGATACTTTGCAGGAGTTATTCGTTCTGAAGAAGGTGTTGCAAGCAATATAGATGATAATACATTAAACTTAATATTAAGAGAGCCACTTGGAGTTGTTGGACAAATTGTTCCTTGGAACTTCCCATTCTTAATGGCTGCTTGGAAGCTTGCTCCAGTTCTTGCTGCAGGTGATACAACTGTATTTAAACCATCAAGCACAACTTCATTAAGTGTATTAGAATTTATGAAGTTAATTCAAGATATAGTTCCAAAGGGCGTAATTAATATAATTACTGGTAGCGGCTCAAAGAGTGGTGAATATATACAACATAATGAAGGAATCGATAAGCTAGCATTTACTGGATCTACAGAAGTTGGTAGAGAAATTGGATTATCTGCTGCAAAACGTATAATTCCTGCCACATTAGAGCTCGGTGGTAAATCTGCTAATATCTTCTTCAGTGATGCAGATATGAATATTGCCTTAGAAGGTATTCAACTCGGAATATTATTTAACCAAGGTCAAGTTTGTTCAGCAGGATCTAGAATATTTGTTCAAGAAGATTTCTATGATGAATTTATAGAAAAGGCTGTTGAAGCTTTTGAAAAAGTAAATGTAGGAAATCCATTAGATCCTAATACTCAAATGGGAGCTCAAGTTAGTGAGTCTCAATTAAATAAGATTCTTAAATATGTAGAAATAGGTAAGAATGAAGGTGCTAAAGTAATAACTGGTGGAGAAAGATATGTTGAAGGCGATGCTAAGAACGGTTACTTTATGAAACCTACTTTATTAGTAGATGTAAATAATAACATGAGAGTTGCTAGAGAAGAAATATTTGGACCAGTTGGTGTAGTTATTAAATTTAAGACAGAAGAAGAAGTTATCGAAATGGCTAATGATAGTAACTATGGATTAGGCGGCGGTGTATTTACACGTGATATTAATAAAGCCATACGAGTTGCAAAATCTATAAGAACTGGACGTGTATGGGTTAATACTTATAACGCATTCCCTGCTGGAGCAACTTTTGGGGGATATAAAGAATCTGGAATTGGTAGAGAAACACATAAAACTATTTTAGATGCTTACACTCAAAAGAAAAATATTTTAATTAATTTATCAGAAAAACCAGGCGGAATGTATGTTAAATAATCTTTTACTTTTATTTTAAGTAAAAGAAATATTAAAATAAAAATTAAGGTAGCAATAGAGTTTATCTCCTTCGCTACCTTTTTATAACCATTATTAATACTTAATCTAAGAAATATTTTTTATTATTCTTTTAACATGTTTCTTTCTTTCTCTACTACTTTCAATATTAGACTTCTTAATATGATTATATATTTCATCAATTTCCTTTTTGGATAATCTTATATCTGACTTATATCTTTTAATAAATCTTTTTAATTTATTTAATTGAATAACTGGAGTTTCAGTCTTAACTTTTTTCAATTTTGATTTATTGGTAAAAACTATTAAAGAAATAAAAATATCATTTCTTTTTATATATCTTTCTAATGACTTAACATGTCCATAATTCTGCCTAATTGGATTGTAAAATTGATTACTATTTCTATTTATAATCTGTGTCCAGTACCTGGAATATTCTTCCCCATAGATTAGTCCACTATAATCTTTTGTTTCTATTACAAATATTCCTTTCTTCCCAATTAATATATGATCAATCTGTGTTGTACCCCTTTCACCTTTGATCATAATATCAGTAAGAAGTTTATATCCTTTTATTTTACTCAATAAATTATTTACTTCTTGCTCTCCTATATTTAATTTATTAACATTTCTTCTTTTTGTAATTATAAGTAGTATTAAAATTAATGCTACTATTACCACCATTTTTCCCAACATATTCCTTCTCCTAATTTTATCTTTCGTGTTATTTACTTCATTTTATAAGGTATATTAATTTTTGTAAATATCTTTGTTTTTGTTTATTTTTTGTTATATTTTATTCTCATTTACGAGGATATTATATAAGTGTATAATTTGTAAAATACACCCTCACTCCTATTTTCGGAATCAAAGGTGTATTTTTATTATATTTCTCTATTTATTATACATTTTCCTTTATAATAAACTTTTAATATATCTTCGATATCAGTAATTTCTAGTCCTGGTACTCCTTTTGATGCAAGGAAATTAGCTTTTTTACCTATCTCAATAGAGCCTATAGATTCTTCCATACCTAATACCTTGGCTCCATTTAATGTAATTAAAGCTAGTATATAATTTTCATCTATTCCGATATTTTTTAACATTTCCATGGTTGGGTTAGCTAAAGCTATTAATGCTTCAGGTCCTTTTGGAAATTCATCTTTAAAATTTAACCAAGGTAATGTGTTGTCTGGTGGCAAGTATGCATCTGTTGATATAGTTACAACAATCCCCTCTTGTACAAGCTTTGCTATTTCTTCTGGTGAATTTGGAGTTAAGTGTGTCCCACCAAGAGGGGTAGCTACTATAATTATATTTGACTTTTTAACTTTATTTATTAATTCATCGTCAATACCATGTCCATGATGAATAATATCCATTTTAGAGTTTATTGCCATATTAATTCCTTCTTTTCCTGCAACATGACAGCCTATTTTCTTACCATTTCTATGAAATATATCTACTATCTTGTCAATTTCATCTTGAGTGTATATAATTTCTCCTGCTCTTGGAACCAAATTACTAGTTAAATTTGCAGGAGTGGCATTTATAAATATATTCTCTCCTGGATAATCACTGTATTTTGCTAGTTTTTCTATTACTTCATTATTAACTAATGTTTCTTTATCTACTGCTTTTTTCCCAGTCACAGCTGTTAAATTAACTAATTCTTCAAATCCTATGGTAATGCTATTAGCTGAAAATACAATATCTGCAGGCATATTCTTAACTTTTTCCTTGTATTCATTAATGCTAATTTCATACATTGGAGATCCACATATTTGTTCCCCAAAAGCTGTAATACCTGACATAATCCCTTTTAAAACTAATGCTTGCTGAGCCATTTCATAAGTTATATCAGTCACTGGATAAACCGTTGATGGTGCATATTCCAACAAATGAGTATGGCAATCTACTAAGCTTGGTGAAATAACTAACTCTCCAAAATCTACTACATTCAAATCCTTATATTTTGAAGTAATATCCTTAAAATATCCTATATCTTTTATTACATCACCTTCAACTACAAAAGCTCCTTCTAATAGTGTCATTAACTTACTTACGGTAACAATCTTTTTTGATTTTACTATATAACTATTCTTCATATTACCACCTTTAACTAATTAATGGAGTTAAAAAAAGTGCTATAATTAAGCAACTAAAAAGTTTAATTAATGTTCCTATTATAGCTGATGTTAAGGCTTCCTTTTCATTCAAATCAGAATTTTCTTTCCATGTCACTGGTATTTGTCCAAATATCACTGACAATGGTAACCCTGAATTAGCCAAAATAAAACCACCAACAATATAAGCTGGATTAACATTATTAAATTCTATTAGCTGAGCCATAGCTAATGTGGGACTTGCCAGTACTGATAGGATACCTGTTTCTGGTTCTATGCTTAGCCATTGAAGAGATGTTGTCATTCCACTTTGTATAAATGTCCAAATGCCAAAGAAATCTAAAATGCCGATTATAGTAAATACTCCTGCAACAGCTGGTATAATTATTAAAAATAAAAGGTATGATCCTTCTTTAGCAGAACTAAATATAGTATCTAAAAACTTAGTTTCAGGAGTAAATCTAGGTAAATCTACTAAATCAACTGCTTTAGTATCCTTATATATAGTTTTAGATAAAATAATTGGAACTAGAACTATAGGCAAGAAAACACTAACAAGTATTAGTGGTAATACTGATATGCCGAATTTAGTTAACACAACTATGCCAAGAACAAGAGTTGCAAAGGATTGAGGTGATTGTATCATTGTAGCTATAGAAATTTTTTGTTCTGCCTTTGTGGCTTTTGCCTTTTTTAAAACGGGCCCAGCTATAGCACCTGCTGCATTAATATCACCTAAAACATTGTACACACTTGGAATAATAACAGATGGATTTATTTTAAATACTTTCATTATGGGAATAAAAATTCTAATTAAAGCATCTGTAAACCCTAATCTCTCTAGAATTCTCCCAACTATTACACTAATTATGATAGCTACCCCAACTTCACTTAATAGAAAAACATTTACTACTATCGGGAATACCTGATTTGTTATGCTATCAAAAAGTCCAGATATAGATTCTGGAGATATTAAAAGTGTTAAGAATGAAATAACAACTAAAGCTAAACCTATTATTTCGATTTTCATCCATCTTCTTCTTGAGTCCCTATTCGTTTGCATTTGCATTCTCCTAACATTTATTTTTAATATTATGATATTACGATATACAATAAATGTTTACAAAATGGAAGAAATCTAATCCCCAGGGGAATTTCCCCTGGGGATTAGATTTCTTCCATTTTTTATTTTCTTATATTTAAATCCTTAACTTTTAAATTATTTGCTTTAATAGCTTTCTTCCATCCCATTTCTCCTACAATCTTATACACGAACCTTGGAAAATTAGCGTTTATAAAAAGATTATTATCCCTTGAATTGTTAAGTATATTATTTGAAATAATAGTCATTGCTTTACCTAAGTTTTTCTTAGGCCCATGATCTAAAGGAACATTTTTTACTGAATGTAAAAGTGGCCCTGCACCAATACCTAGCCCTTGTCCCCATTTAATGCCGCATTTTTCGCACCAATTTTCAATTATTTCAATAGCTAATTTGTTTTGCTTTCCTTCATAAAAGCCACAATTAACTAAAGCATAAACTTTAATATCTTTTTCTTTTATTTTATTAAAAGATTCTTCTAACTGTAAAAGGCATCTTAATAAATGAGATGGAACTCCATCTACATATAAAGGAAATGAAAAAACTAAGACATCAGACTTTATTACTTCTTGAATTATATAATTATCAAACTTATTATTTCTAAAATGATATTCAGAAATGCTTAAATTCTTACTTAACTCATTATTATTTAAATAATTTTTTAATTCCTTTAAGATAATTTCTGAAGCACTATCTTTTACTTTAGGACTTCCATTAATCAAAGAAATTTTCATAATAAATCCCCCTCCATTTCCTTTATATTATTAAAAAATGAAATTCTTGATACATTCCAATAAAGATTTATACAATTAGCATTCACTATTCCTTTTGCAGTTTCCCTTTCTTTATCTGTTGTTTTATCTCCATAAAAGAAAACCTTCATATCTACCTTATTATCGTATCTTCTTCTATGATGCATTTCTCCATCCTTTATTTTAAAGAAAGGATGGACATAAGAAATACTTCTGTCTAAAACATTTTTAACAAATGGACTAAGTCCTCCATAAATACATTTGCTTATTATAATAACTTCATTACATTTTGATAAGTATTCCCCCATATTCCCATATTTATCTTTAATAACGCACTCTCCAGGTGTCTTTACCCAACATCCGAAGCATCCAATACAGCTTTGAATACTCCCATCATCTGATATTACCATTAGGTCCTTTACTTCATTTGGACATAACTTTTTAAATTCTTCTCCATTTAAATCATGTATTACTAACTTCATAATACTCCCCATTCCAAATTATTATTTCTCCCTTTTTCCAATATTTTTTTATTATTTAATAATTCCCATATAATAATTATGCACTAATAAAATAAATGTTTATATGTTTTTATTCAAATTTTTCATTAAATTATTTAATGATCCTTGATATAATAGTCTTCCTTTATTTATTACAGCAACTTCAGTTACTACTAATTCAATTTCACTTATTTTCCTCTTCTTTTTGACTTTATGAGTAAATTGTACACTGCCAATATTAATTGTAATTTTAGTTTACCTTAATTTAAGCTTAATTTTATAAAATGGGTGCTCAGTGACTTTACTCCTGTAGATCAAATTTATTCTAATTAATTTTTATTAATAAAGATTATTATTTAATATTAATTTTTATTTGAACATAGTTCATAATAAATTTATGCTTATATTATAGATATTTTAAAATAAAGCAAAAGAAGGAGAAATAAATTATGTTTTTAGCACTAAAAGAATTAAAGCACAACAAAGCTAGATTTAGTTTAATAATTGGAATTTTAACTCTTATTATATTTCTAGTATTATTTTTATCAGGAATTGCAAAGGGGTTATCTGCAGCTACTGTATCTACAGTTCAAAACTCTAAAGCGAATTATTATATATTATCCGATTCGGCAGATAAATTAATTAGTCGTTCATCTTTTACTGATGATGATATAAAAAATTTAAATAATTCTAATGAACTAGTAAAATTAAATGAAAATGCTACTCCTATTAATTTATTTACAAGTAATTTCACTATGGATTCATTAGATAAAAAGACTAATATAGTTTACTTTGCTATTGATCCATCAGCATTTCTAATGCCTGAAGTAATTGATGGAAATACTTTAAATAATAATAAAGAAATAGTTTTAAATAATTCATTTAAAGAAGATGGTATAGAAATCGGTGATATAATTAAAGATTCAGCTTCTGATTTAGAATTAAAGGTAGTTGGATTTACTAAGAATCAAATGTATGGACATATGTCTGTAGGAGTTATATCTTTAGATACATATAAGGAAATAATGACTTCTGCAACTGGAAGAGAATATAATAACTTTCAAGCTTTAGCTATTGATATGGACGAGTCTACAGAGAACCAAGATTCACTTACTAGCTTTGTTAATGATAATTTAGATAAAAAAGTATTATTAACTAAAGTTGATGTAATTAAAAATATTCCTGGATATTCAGCAGAGCAAGCTACTATTCTTATGATGTTAGTATTCTTATTGATAATATCCTCATTTATAGTTGGTGTATTCTTCTATATAACAACTATGCAAAAATTACCTGAATTCGGAGTTTTAAAGGCCTTAGGATCTAAAATGTCAACTTTAGCATCATCTTTAACATCTCAAGTATTTATGCTTTCAGTAATAAGCATGGTTATAGGAAATGCTCTAACATTTTCTTTAGCTAGTATGTTACCAGCAAGTATGCCATTTGTCTTAAGTTCTAGAGATGCAGCTTTAGTATCAATATTATTTATAGTAATAGCACTATTAAGTAGTCTATTCTCTATTAAAAAGATAAGAAAAGTAGATGCCCTTTCTGCAATAGGAGGTAATTATTAATGGAAAGATATGCACTTCAATTAAAAAATATAACAAAAAAATATAAAGATGGAGATAGTGAAAATACTGTTTTAAATAATGTTTCAATTAAAGTTAAACCAGGTGAATTTGTTGCTATTGTAGGACCTTCTGGGTCTGGTAAAAGTACATTTTTATCTATTGCTGGAGCACTACTTTCAGCAAGTAATGGTGAAATAATAATTGGAGATACAAATTTAAATAAAAAAAGTAAAAAGGATTTAGCTGATATAAGAAGAAATCAAATAGGATTTGTTTTTCAATCTCATCAATTAATACCTTATTTAACAGTTATTGATCAGCTAAAATTAATACCAAAACTTTCCAATAATAAAAATACAAAGAAAGTTAATGAGCATGCTAATAAGCTTTTAAAAGACTTTGGCCTAGGAAATAGACTAAATCACTATCCTTCAAAATTATCTGGTGGTGAAAAACAAAGAGTTGCAATAGCAAGGGCTTTAATGAATAACCCAGACATAATTTTGGCAGATGAGCCAACTGCAAGTCTTGATGGAGAACGTGGTCGTGAAGTTATTTCTATGATTAAAGATGAAATAAAAAAATATAATAAAGCAGCTTTAATGGTAACTCATGATGAACGTATTCTTGATTTAGTAGATACAATATATAGAATTGAAAATGGAAATATTACTTTAGAAATGACTAATTAATTAAAAATGGCTATTCTACAATTATGTAGAATAGCCATTTTTAACAAGCTACCTATTAAATATTGTTATTAATATAAATTTTAACTACTCTATTGATGAAAAAGTAGCTTAGTTATTATAAATAAAAAAGTACCTGCTATAAACTAGTACGAATTAAACTAAGTTATTCAATTACTAAAAATAAATCTAACATAAGCAGTCTATAAAAAATTAAATTTTATATTAAATATTATCACCAATATATCCTTCTACTTCATCAACGTTTATTCCTAAGACCATTCCCATTTCTTCATACAAGTGCTTTTTAGCATCGACTAAAATATCCTCTTCTGTTTTATTAATTTTCTTTCCTAAAGAAGATTTTTCATTTTCCTCTGATTTTATAGAATTTATAACTTTTATTATTTCTAATACATTACCACTTCTAATTATAGATTTATACTCTTGATTCTTCTTTCTATAATCTTCTATTTCCATAGTTTCATTCTTAGAAATATATCCTATTAAACTCATCACTTCAGTCTTAGTCATAAGTTCTCTAATTAATATTTTATTATTATTCACAGGAATCTTTATAGTCATTTTTTTATCATTAACTGGAGATAAAACATAATACTCCAACAGTTGATTTCTTAAGTTCATACTTTCTATATCTGCAATCTTACAAACGCCATTTGTCCCATATACTACATAATCATTTATCTTAAACATATTCTTTCCTCCTATAAAGTTAAAAAAGTAGCTCCTAAAGCTGAACCCCTAGAAGCTACTTATTATATATTTATTATACCACAAATTTATAATTATATCCAACAATATTAATATTTATATATTTATACTATAATAATTCATAATGGATTGTTCTATAAAGCCACAATCCTTATATAAATTCAAAGCTTTTTTATTTCTAATTTCTACATCTAACTCAACATCATAGATTTTATCTTTATTTAAATTATTTAAAGTTTTTGTTAGTGCTAATCTTCCATATCCATTTCCCCTATATTCAGGTAAGATTCCAAATCCACTAATAAAAGCTGAGTTTAAATTTTTACTTACTTTTATCTTTCCAAGCAATTTATCATCAATATAAGCTAAATAAGTAAATATATTATTTTTTTCTTCATCTTCTGGCATAATTGATTCTTTTTGTGAGCCTCCGAAGAAAATACTATTTAAATTATTAATTTCATCTATGTTTTCATTTTTAGCTTTAACTAAAGAAATTATTTTATTTACTTGTATAAGATTACTATTATTACATTTCATTCTACATTCAGAAAAAGAATAAACTCCATTTTTATTTTCTATAAACTTTATTGCAGACTGGGACTTATCATCACAAAGAAGTAATATAGTATCAAAGTTTCTCTTTTTGCATTCCAATAAAGCTAGATCAACAAGATTATTAAATATTCCCCGCCTTCTATAACTTGGATGAACCATTCCATTTATTTCAGCAACGTTCCCTCCAAAATTTGAAATCCCTAAATATCCTACTAATTTATTATTTATATAAAATAGAAATTCATTTATATCATTTGTGTTGTTATCATAATCCCTATGAATATTTCTTCTATAGCCTAATTCCAATTTCAAATTAACATTATCTTCAGTTATACAGATAGCCTCTAAGTTTCTTATTTCTTGAATATCTTGTTCTTCTAAATATTTTTTTAAAATTATCTCCTTAGATAGTATATCCTCTTTTATATAATTCATAAATCTTTCTCCTTAAACAATTAACACCCTTTTAAAATACACTTTTTTAATTACTTTTATTATATCATATTTATTTTTAATATATGAATTTTTACTTATTACGAATATATTTTATTTTATAAATCTATAATTTCATTTCCCATAATATAATTTTACTTAGTGAACTTAAAACTCCAATCACCATCTTCATTTTTATCTATTGAAATTACATATACCTTATTTTTATTATTAAAATCAGCATTGAATTCTTGACTACTTATAGTATTATTATTTTTATCTATAATACTCAATTGAAATTTATTACCATCTATAAGAAAATGAAATTTATCACCTTTTTTTATAAAACTATTATTAGCATAGTTTGCCCCACCAGACGAATTATTTGTTTTATAAGCATAACTTTTTATATCTTCTTTACTATTATTTATTACTATAAGGTTATAATCTCTTTTATTAGTACTTTTTTGATATGTTAAACATCCATTTAAAAATATACTTATTATTAAACATAAGAAAATTACTTTTGATATCCTAAATTTCATTTCATAAACTTCCTCTCCATCTCAATACAATTATATTATAATTTATCCAATATAGTTATTCAATATATTTTTATTGTTTATCAATATATTTTTATCAAATAAAAAGATGACTGCTATTTTATAAATAAGTCATCTTAAATTTATATCTATTACTTATATTTATAAGTTACTTAATATATCCTTAAATTGCCACCCATATCTTTCTAGTTCTCCTAATACTAAACTAATTCCCTCTTTGCTTTTATACCAATTGTCTTTTCTTATATTATCTATATCAACTGGATGAATGATAAATTCAGTATCATTATATAAAGTTTCATAATACATAAGGCATCGTCTAGCATGATATGACTTACAGCATATTATAGCTTTCTTAATTTCCATACCTAGTGAATCAGTTGCTTTTTTAGAAAAAATAGCATTTTCATAAGTAAAAGTTGCTTTATCTTCTTTTAATATAAATTCTTCTTTTACACCATTTCGAACTAAAACATCTCTTAGAAACTCCCATTCAGTTACATACTTCTTATTATAAATGTCTTTCTTAGATGAGGGTCCTCTAAAAGATCCAACGTTAATACCATATGCCCCAGAAGGTAAAATCAAATTACTAAACCCTTTTTTCCATAGATTTGCTGCTTCTTCTGCAACTTCTGGATATGTACCCCCTGGAATGAAAATAATATCAGCTTTTTCCAAATTATCCTTTATAAAAATAAAGTTACTTATGTCATTTATATATCTAAATTTTCTATTCATTGTCTATATTATTCCTCTTTTCAAGTCTATCTATAATTGATTATATAAAAATACTACTTATGTTATAAAGATATTTAACAACTACTATACATATCTAATTAAATTATACCATGA
>NZ_JASCQJ010000061.1:0-15048 GCF_033043255.1 Clostridium lamae
TGCTGGTTTACTTTATACTTAACTTATATTCTGTTCAATTTTCAAAGACCATTTTCTTCGTCGCCCTCAAGCGACTTTCTTATCTTACTACTTTCAGATTTACTTGTCAACACATTTTCAATCTTTTTTAGTAATTATTCCTTTGAGACATTTCTCTCGGGAACGAAACTTATATTATCACTTAAACCAATGATATTTTTTAACCAAATCATAAATAATAATAAAATATATTTATAATACTATTTTATTCTCTATATTTCTACAATTTACTATTATTGATACACCAGGCACATTTGTTATTTAATAAATATGCTTTTATTAGAGGTTAGTAAAAATTAAATCTGTCTTTTTAATATTTTACTATACCTCTTCTTTATAATATTACCTCCTATACAATTCTCCTTCTTTGTATAGTTACTGGATATTCATTTGTTCCTTTAACAATTTTATTTTCACTTATAACTGTTCCCTTATCTGCTATGACATTACTCATTACTACATCTTTACCTATTTTACAGTTCTGCATTATAATACAATTATCAAGTCTTGCTCCATTTTCTACTGTTACATGTCTTCCTATAATACAATTTTTAATTTCTCCATCTATATATGATCCATTAGCAACTATTGAGTTTGATGCTAAACTAGTTTCTGTATATAAAGTAGGTGGCTCATCTTGAGATTTAGTATAAATTGGTTTATTACTGTAAAATAATTCTTTATTTATATTTTGATTCAATATATCTAAATTTGTATTAAAATATGATTTTATTGAATTAACACATGATAAATATCCATCAAATTCAAAAGCACCAACTTTTAGATCCCTAAGATTAGTTGCTATATATCCCTTAATTTTTTTATGGATACCACTCCTTATACATTCATGTATAATATTTTTAAATAAATCTATTTTCATTATATACATTTCCATATTTATTCTAGCTTTTTTTTCTCTACCTATATTTTCTCCAATACTTATTACTCTATTATCATCATTTATATTAAGTATTTGACATTCCAAAAATGCTTTATCCGCTGTATAAACATCTTTATATATCATAGTGACATCATTTCTTGATTTTATATGGTATCTTAATACATCATTAAAATCTATGTTACAAATCATATAAGATGGTGAAATTAGCACATATTCTTTTCTACTATGCTCAATAAACTCTATATTATCCGAAAAATTATGCACATCATCTACATTAGGATGATAATCTCCAAAATTAAATATTCTAAGTCCATCTCTTTTTCTATGAAGATCCCATGGCCTTCCGTTAGTTAAGTGATTTATTAAAGACCTAGATTTATTTTCAGTAAAAATACCTATACTCTCTATTCCAGAATTGGTCATATTTGATAATATAAAATCTATAATTCTATATCTAGCTGAGAGAGGGACTGATGCTAGTGTCCTATATCTAACTAATTCACCCATGCGACTTTCACTTTCATCTAAATTTATAATTCCTAAACAGTTCTTCATTGTCCCATCACCCCTTAAATTTTATAGTATTATTTTTCTCTGTTATATCTTTATGATTAAAATTTATTTCATTTATTACATATTGATATGCACCAATAACCTCTATGTCATTTGCTTTTCCAATATGACAACCATGATTTATTATCGCGTTATTTCCTATAATAGCTTTTTCTATTCTAACGTTATCTCCTATCTGTACATTAGACATTATTACAGAATCAATTATCACTGTATTTTTTCCAACATAAACACCTTGAGATAATACGGAATTTTCTACTTTACCATTTATAATACAACCTTCAACAATAAGAGAATTAATAATCTTTGCATTATCTCCTATATAATGAGCTGGTCTTACTTGATTTTGAGAATATATCTTCCATTCTCTATCATATAAATTTAACTTATTATCTAATTTTAATAAATCCATATTAGCTTCCCATAAGCTTTGTATTGTTCCTACATCCTTCCAATATCCACTGAAGGGATATGCCATCAAGTTCTTTCCGCTATTTAACATAGCTGGAATTATATTTTTACCAAAATCATTATCTGAGTTTATATCCTCTTCATCATCCCTTAAATATCTTTTTAATACTTGCCAATTAAATATATATATACCCATTGATGCATTCGTACTCTTAGGATTCTTGGGTTTCTCTTCAAATTCATATATAGAGTTATCTTCTCTTGTATTCATTATTCCAAATCTACTAGCCTCTTCTATAGGAACATCTATAACTGCAATAGTTGCATCAGCCTTATTTTCTTTATGAAATTCTAACATTTTATGATAATCCATCTTATATATATGATCTCCCGATAAAATAAGCACGTACTCTGGATCATATCTATCTACAAATTCAATATTTTGATATATTGCATTAGCAGTTCCCTTATACCAATCTCCACCCTTTTCTTCTTGATAGGGCGATAATATAGATACTCCTCCATCTCTTCTATCTAGATCCCACGGATCTCCAATTCCAATATGATTATTTAAATCTAATGGCTTATATTGAGTTAATACTCCAACAGTATATATTCCTGAATTAGAACAATTACTTAAAGGAAAATCTATAATTCTATACTTTCCTCCAAATTGTACTGCTGGTTTTGCTATATTCTTAGTTAATACTCCAAGCCTAGATCCTTGTCCTCCTGCTAAAATCATTGCTACTACTTCTTTTTTCCCCATATATTAGACCTCTCTCCCACACCATAATATCTTTTTTAATATTTAAAATTTATCTTCTACCACTTCCTTATATATTCTTAAGTACTCTTTTGATGACCTTTCCCAACTATTATCTGCTTCCATAGCACTTTTAACTATTTCATTCCATCTCTCTTTATTTTTATAAATACTAATTGCATATTTAACTATATTTAAAAGTTCTTCATGTGAATAATTTCTAAAACTGAAACCATTCCCAAATCTAGTATATTCATTGTAAGGTATTATAGTATCTTTTAATCCACCTGTTTCTCTTACTATAGGTATGCTTCCATATCTAAGTGCGATAAGTTGTCCAAGTCCGCAAGGTTCAAAAGATGATGGCATTAAAAACATATCAGATGAAGCATATATCTTATGAGCTAATTCATTACTAAATTTTATATTTGAGCTTATCTTATCTGGATATTTAAGACTAAATTGCTTAAAATTTTCTTCATATATATGATCTCCAGTTCCAAGAATAACTAACTGAATATCTTCTTTTAGTAACTCATCTAAAATTCTAATGATTAAATCGCATCCCTTTTGATTAGTTAGTCTAGAAACTAGCCCTATAATAGGAATATCTTTGTTTATAGGTAAATTAAGTTCTTTTTGTAATTCTTCTTTATTTCTCTGCTTATTATCTTTTGTCTTAATACTATAATTTATATATATATATTTATCTGTATCTGGATTATATTCCTCATAATCTATTCCATTAATTATTCCTTCTAAAAAATTTTCTCTGTATTGTAATAATCCATCTAATCCCTCTCCAAACTCAGGTGTTTTTATTTCCATTGCATAAGTCTTACTAACAGTCGTAACTTTATCCGAATAATTTATTCCACCCTTTAGGAAGCTAACCGCTCCATTATGTTCAAGGCTCCCATTTAAAAATGGCTCATAATCATAACCAAATAATTCTGGTAAAACATCTGGTGAAAACATTCCCTTAAACAATAAATTATGAATTGAAAGTAATGTTTTTATTTTTTTAAATTTATCTTCTTTTATATACTCTAATTTATGAAGCACAGGTACCATCGCTGTTTGCCAATCATTGCAATGTAATATATCTGGTATCCAACTTATATGATTTATAAATTCTAGAACAGCCCTACTAAAAAAAGCAAATCTTTCTCCATCATCATAGTATCCATATAATCCATCTCTTTTAAAATAATACTCATTATCTAATAAATAAAATTTTACTCCCTCATATTCATACTCTAATATCCCACAATACTGAACTCTCCAGCCCACCTTAACATTAAAACTGTCTATAAATTTTAAATTACCTTTTATCTCTTCTTTTATATCTCCATAATTAGGAATAACTACTCTTACATCTACGCCTAATTCCCTCAATGCTATAGGTAGCGCCCCAATAACATCCCCTAGTCCCCCTGTTTTTATTAATGGATGTGCTTCTGATGCTACAAACAAAATATTCAAATTAAACTCCCCTTTTACTATTTATTGTACATTTGAAACCTTAAATACAGATGCGCCCATAGGAGGTATTTTAATTGATATTGAATGATCTTTATTATGGAATCCTATATTTTCTGAAGATATTATTGATTCGTTTAATTGATTAGATCCACCAAATCTATAATTATCTGTATTAAATATCTCTTCATACAAAGCTTTATATGGGACACCAACCCTAAAGCCATGATAAACAACTGGTGTGAAATTACATATAAAAATCAATGTATCTTCAATATTTCTACCTCTTCTAATAAAACTAAATATGCTTTGTTCTGAATTATTTGCATCTATCCATTCGAATCCTGTGGTATCATAGTCTAATTCCCAAAGTGCTTTATTTAGTTTATAGAGTTTATTTAATTCCTTAATAAATGTTTGAGTATTTTTATGCATATCAAAATTATCAATTAACTTCCACTCTAATTCTTCGTATTCTCTCCATTCTATAAATTGAGCAAGTTCGTATCCCATAAAAGTTAACTTTTTCCCAGGATGGCCCATCATATATGCTAAATATAGTCTTAATCCAGCAAATTTATTCCAATAATCCCCCCACATTTTATCTACTAAAGATTTTTTTCCATGTACTATTTCATCATGAGATATTGGCAATATAAAGTTTTCTGAGTAATTGTACATCATTGAAAATGTCATCTTATTATGATTATTTTTTCTATATACAGGATCTAATTGAATGTATTTTAATGTGTCATTCATCCATCCCATATTCCACTTGAAATTAAATCCTAATCCACCTTCTTCTATACTTTTACTTACCTTAGGCCATGCTGATGATTCCTCTGCTATTATTAATACATTGCTAAACTCTTTATATATTGATGAATTAAGTTCTCTTAAAAATTCAATCCCCTCTAAACATCCATTTCCTCCAAACTTATTAGCTTTCCATTCGCCTTCTTTCCTACCATAATTTAAATAAATAATATTCGATACAGCATCTACTCTTAATCCATCTATATGAAATT
Source organism: Clostridium lamae (assembly GCF_033043255.1). Lineage (NCBI taxonomy): Bacteria > Bacillati > Bacillota > Clostridia > Eubacteriales > Clostridiaceae > Clostridium > Clostridium lamae. The sequence goes on from NZ_JASCQJ010000061.1 coordinate 5,201, forward strand.
CTTTTAACCAAAAGAAAGCGTTAGAAATTAAAAAACTCTTAACCTCAGGTCTTCCTAAATCAAAATTTGCTGTCCCCCATCCTTTATTTTCTGCTTTCCAACCTTCTTCATATTCATAAGTAGGACTTCCATCGAACATATATAAGCCATGCTCATCTTTACAGAAATGTCCTGGAACCCAATCTAAAATTACACCTATGTCATTTTTATGGAGCGTATTTATTAATTCTTTAAGTTCTTTGGCATTTCCATATCTACTAGTTACTGAAAAATATCCTGTACTTTGATATCCCCAGGATGCATCTAATGGATGTTCAGATAATGGCATAAATTCAACATGTGTATATCCCATTTCAATTAAATATCTAGGCAATTCATTACATAACTCCTTATATGTCATGAACTCCCCACCTTTTCTCTTCCATGATCCTAAATGCATTTCATATATATTAATAGGTTCTTCTAATATTTTCATTTTATCTCTTTTATTTAACCACTTCTTATCAGACCACCTAAAATTTAAGTCCGCCTTAACAATTGAAGCAGTATTTGGTCTTAACTCTGAATATTTTGCATATGGATCCGCTTTATATTTTCCCTCTTTAGAGTATTTATTTATAATGTAATACTTATATTTCATTTCTTCTTTTATGCCAGGTATGAATAAGCTCCATAAACCTCTACTATTTACTTTCTCCATTTTATGTTCATCTATAGGTTTGAACTCACAAAAGTCTCCTACTACATATACTTCTTCAGCGTTTGGTGCCCATGTTGTAAATCTTACTCCTTTACGTCTATTTTCACTAATGCAGTGAGCCCCCATAAAACTATAGCTTTTATTATTTTTTCCCATATGGAATAGCTCAATATCTTTTTCAATAAATATTCCATCTTTCAAGTTATCTTTTACTACTTTTGGCATACTGATCTCTCCCTTTAACTTAACATAATCTTATTGAGATATTATATCATTATATTCTATTATTTTCCATTTATACCATATTATTAAAACCAACCTTTTTCTTTATTTTTATATCTATATTTACAAAATTTAAAATCATATTTTGTAAAAAAGTGGCTATTATTATCCTTTCCGATAAAAAGTACAACTATTATGCATATATTTTTTAAGTAAACTTGAATTAAGATTTAATTAAGATATATTAAGATTTAATTCACTATAAAATTAAGATTTTTGTTCTAATATCAATATTAAATACATGATTGGAGGATTAAAATTGAAAGTTTTAGAAGTAAATAACCTAAAGAAAATTCTTGGGAAAAGAGAAATAATTAAAAACATATCCTTCTCAATAGAAGAAGGAGAAATATTGGGATTCCTAGGACCTAATGGAGCTGGTAAGACAACTACCATAAGAATGCTCGTTGGTCTTATTCATCCTAATGAAGGTAATATATCAATTTGTGGATATGATTTAAGAAAGGATACAGAAAAAGCATTAAATGAAGTGGGTGCTGTTGTTGAAAATCCTGAATTATATAAGTACTTATCTGGCAGAGAAAACTTAATGCAAATAGCTAGAATTAGAAAAATTTCTAAAGAAGATGTTGAAGAAACTATAAGATTAGTTGGTCTTGAAGATAGAATTAATGATAAGGTAAAAAAATACTCCTTAGGAATGAAGCAACGTTTAGGACTTGCTGCTTCCCTATTATCTAAGCCAAAGTTATTAATATTAGATGAACCTACTAATGGATTAGACCCTTCCGGAATCTTAGACTTTAGAGAAGTAGTAAAAAAAGCTGCTAAAGAAAAAGGAATGGCTGTATTTATATCTTCACATATATTATCAGAAGTTCAACACTTATGTGACAGAGTTGCCTTTATTAATAATGGAACGATTAGATCTGTAGAAAATGTATTAAATGAATCAATGGAAACTGATACTGATATAATCTGCCTGAATCTTAATGAAGAAATAGATTTAAATGAATTAAAAAAGATTGAATATGTTAATTCTGTAAGAAAATCCGATGCTGGAATTGAAATTATATTATTATCAAATAAAACATCCAGCTTAGTAAAACATCTTGTTAATAGAAATTATAAGATTGAAGAAGTCTATAAGATTAGAAAAGGATTGGAACAAAGATATATGGAATTAGTTGAAGGAGGTATAAGATAACTATGCTATCTCTTATAAAAAATGAATTTATAAAAATATTTAAAAGACCTAAAACCTGGATAGTTTTCATATTGTTCATTGGACTAGTTGGAATAAACATTTTTGGAACATGGAAAAATGATCAAACTATGAGAGAATGGATATCTCCAGAATATCAAATAAAACAAGCTGAAGAACAATTAACATATATAAGGAATGATATAAAAAGAGCTGAAGCTGATGGAGATAAAAATTGGCTTAATAGTTCGAAGGAAATCGAGGAGAATCTATTAAAACAAATTGAAGATAACAAAGAAATAATTAATAATGGAATCTCTGAGGATGCATGGAAGGAAGAGTTAGATAAAACAATTAAGGACCTCGAAATTACTGTACAAAGCTATGAAGAAAACGGAATTAATGAGTGGAATAAAAGATGGTATGCACAATCAAAGCAAGAATTAGAGGATTATAAATATTTAAAAGATAATAATATTATGCCCTTACACGGCTTTGAATACACTGAGTTTAACTTCTTTAAAAATTTAGGTAGCTTTTTCAGATTTGGCTTATTAGTTGCTGGAATATCTGTGTTCATGAGTGATATTGTTTCAGGTGAATGCACTCCTGCTACTCTAAAATTCCTGCTTGCTCAACCTGTTAAAAGAGGAAAAATTTTATTTTCAAAATTTATTGTTTCTATAATTACAGTTCTTTCATTAATAGTTCTTCCTCAAGTTGCTGGTATGGCGATAGTTAATATTACTAGTAACACTGATGCATCAAGTTATCCAGTTAGGATTGAACAAAAATACGAAAAACAATTTGACCAAAACTCACAGGAAATGGTTATGGAACAAGTTCCTAATACATCTAAGATGGTAACTAATAATGAATTTGCTTTAAGAAGCATTGGATATCAATGTATATTTATAATATCAGCTTGTTCAGTAGTATTTATGATTTCAACTATCTTTAAAAGTAGTATGATATCTATGGCTGTTTCAGTTATATTAACTATGTTCTTGACTATTTGTGCACAAGCAATTGCTTCAATTAGAGATTATAGCCACTTATTATTCACAACTTATGCTGATGCTGGTGGTGTAATAAATTCTAATATATCTTTAATGTATCAGAATCCAAATTTAACAATATTAAACGGAATAATTTGCATGACAATAACAGCAATTATAGCTTATATAATTTCACATATTAATTTTACAAAAAAAGATATTCTAATTTAACTATTCCATAAGTTAAATAAAAATTATCCACATGAAAATAAAGTTATTAACAATTTAGTTGTGAGAATCCAACAAATTGTTAATAACTTTTATTTGTTAGCAATATTTATCACTTTCAATTCTATTGATAATTATTATCTATTACTATATAATATTGATATAATAAACTATATAAAGGAAGTGTAATGAATGAGTTCACAAGAAAATACTAAAAAGAAGCCTGAGCAAATAATGGCTCCTAAAAAAGTAAAATATCAATGTTTACACACAAGTGAACCTAGAGAATGTACTTGTATAAGAAGTAAAGGCCTTGTTTTAAACAAATAGCAAATATCTTTATCTTCTTAAAAACTTAATACTATATAAAAAGGTGTGAAATAACACTTCACACCTTTTAATATATTAGCGATAATAATCGCCATTCATTTGTATAGAAACTGGATTCTCTTCTGTTCCTCTGATTACTCTGCCCCCTGGAATTAAAGAATCTTTATCAGCTATTACATTACTCATCATTACATTAGTTCCAACTATTGAGTTATCTAATATAATACAATTTTTAAGCTTTGCTCCTTTTTGTATTATTACTCTTCTTCCAATTATACAATTCTTAACTTCGCCTTCTATATATGATCCATTACCTATAGTAGAATTATTTACTAGGCTACTTTTTGTATATTGTGTAGGTGGCTCATCCTTAGACTTAGTATATATAGTATTTCCATTATGAAATAATTCCTTATATTTATCTTGATTTAATAATTCTAAATTAGTATCAAAGTAAGATTTCACAGAATTAATACATGATAAGTACCCTTTGAATTCATATGCTCCAACTGCATGCTTATCAAGATTATTTGATATATATCTTTTAATTTTTCTATACTTTCCAGTTTTAATACAGTCATGTATTATATCTAAAAATAACTCAGTCTTCATTAAATACATTTCCATATTTATACTTGCATCTTTATCTCTAGAAATATTTTCGCCAATACTAATTATCCTATTATCCTCATTTACATTAACTGTCTCACAGCCTAAAAATCTTCTTTTTGCATTATCTACATTCTTATATACAATAGTTATATCATTTCCAGATTTAATATGATGTTTCATTACTTGACTATAATCTATATTACAAATCATATAAGAAGGACTGATTAATACATAATCCTTTTTACTTCTCTCAATATATCTGATATTATGTATAAAATTATGTACATCATCATTATGTGGATGATTATCTCCAAAATTAAATACTCTAAGGCCATCCTTTTTTCTATCAAGATCCCACGGCCTACCATTAGTTAAGTGCTCTACTAAAGATCTTGATTTATTTTCAGTAAATATTCCTATATCCTCTATACCTGAATTAGCCATATTAGATAAAACAAAATCTATTACCCTATATCTTGATGCTAATGGAATTGCAGCTAGTGTTCTCTTTCTAACTAGCTCGTCCATTCTGCTTCCACTCTCATCTAAATTTATAATTCCTAAACAATTTTTCATCATATTGATTTCCTCCAAAATTAAACTACTTCATTCTTTTTAATAATTATCATCTAACTACTTAATTACACATTGGTATGCACCAACTACTTCAATGTTTTTTCCATCTCCAATATGACAATCATTGCTTATTACTGAATCATTTCCTATTATGGCTCTCTCGATTCTTACATTATCCCCTATTTTAACATTTGGCATTATTACTGAATTCTTTATAATTGTATTTTCTCCTACAGATACCCCTTGAGATAATATTGAGTCTTCTACTTCTCCATTTACTATACAGCCTTCTACTATTAATGAATTAGCAACTTTAGCATTTTCCCCTATATATTGAGCTGGTCTTACTTGATTTTCAGAGTAAATTTTCCAGTCACTATCGTATAAATTTAACTCATTATCTAGCTTTAATAAGTCCATATTTGCTTCCCATAAGCTCTCTATTGTCCCTACGTCTTTCCAATATCCTTTAAATGGATATGCAACTAACTTTCTTCCTGAGTCAAGCATTTTAGGAATTATATTTTTTCCAAAGTCATTACTTGAATTCTCATCTCTCTCATCTTCCATTAAGTATTCTTTTAATACTGACCACTTAAATATATAAACTCCCATAGATGCATTAGTACTCTTCGGATTCTTAGGCTTTTCTTCAAATTCATAAATAGTACTATCTTCATTAGTATTCATTATTCCAAATCTACTTGCTTCTTCTATTGGTACATCTATAACAGCAATTGTTGCATCTGCATTATGATTCTTATGAAAATCTAACATCTTATAATAATCCATCTTATAAATATGATCTCCTGATAATATAAGTACATATTCAGGGTCATATCTATCTACAAATTGGATATTTTGATAAATTGCATTAGCGGTTCCTTTATACCATGCTCCACCTTTTTCCCCTTGATATGGTGGTAATATTGTAACCCCGCCATTACGTCTATCTAAATCCCATGGATCTCCAATCCCTATATAAGCATTTAAGTCCAATGGCTTATATTGAGTTAGTACTCCCACAGTATAAATTCCTGAATTAGAACAATTACTTAAAGGAAAATCAATAATTCTATATTTTCCACCGAAAGGAACAGCTGGTTTTGCTATATCCTTAGTCAAAACTCCTAGCCTAGATCCTTGTCCACCCGCTAATATCATTGCAACAATTTCTTTTTTTCCCATTTTTATGCCTCTCTTTAATATAAATTTTTATCTTATCAATACCTTTTATTAGTCATTGATTGTTAGCTCATTATATATTCTCATATATTCTTTTGCTGATTTCTCCCAGCTATTATCTGATTCCATAGCTTGCTTAACTATTTTATTCCATCTATTTTTATTTCTAAAAATACTTAATGCATATCTAGTTATATTTAATAATTCTTCACTTGAGTAATTCTTAAATCCAAATCCATTACCAATTTCGTTATATTCATTATATGGAGTTACTGTATCTCTTAACCCACCTGTTTCTCTAACAATAGGAACACTTCCATATCTTAGTGCTATAAGTTGTCCAAGTCCGCAAGGTTCAAATAATGAAGGCATTAAGAACATGTCTGAAGCGGCATAAATCTTATGGGCTAATTCATTACTAAACCTTATATTAGAACTTACTTTATTTGGATACCTATTACTAAAACTTTTAAAACTTTCTTCATACATATAATCTCCAGTTCCAAGAATAACTACCTGAATATCCTCCTGTAGTAATTCATCAAGCATTCTAGTGATTAAGTCACAACCTTTTTGATGAGTTAACCTTGTAACCATACCTATCATTGGAATGTTCTTATTTATAGGAAGATTAAGTTCTTTTTGTAATTCCTCTTTATTACGCGCCTTTTTAGCTATAGACTTACAACTATACTTATATTTAATGAATTTATCCTTTGAAGGATTGTATTCTTTATAATCTATTCCATTAACTATTCCTTCTAGATAATCTCCTCTATATCTTAATAAGCCATCAAGTTGTTCTCCATACTCAGAAGTTTTTATTTCCTCTGCATAACTCTTACTAACTGTGATAACTCTATCAGCATAGTTAATTCCACCTTTTAAAAAGCTTACTGCACCATTATGCTCTAAACTTCCATTGAAATATGGTTCATAATCGTAACCAAAAAGCTCTGGTAATACTTCAGGTGAAAACATTCCTTTAAAAAATAAATTATGTATTGAAAGAATTGTTTTCATGTTTTTAAATTTTTCATCATTAATATATTCTAATTTATGAAGTACTGGTACCATAGCAGTCTGCCAATCATTGCAATGTACTATATCAGGAATCCAATCATTATGTTTCAAAAATTCTAGTATAGCTCTACTAAAGAAAGCGAACTTTTCACCATCATCATAATACCCGTATAGGCCTCCTCTTTTAAAATAGTACTCATTGTCAATTAAATAAAACTTAACACCTTCATAATCATATTCAAGAATTCCACAATATTGATTTCTCCAGCCTACTTTTACAGTAAAGTTCTTAATATACTTTAATTTACTTTTTATTTCTTCATTAATATCCCTATAATTAGGAATTATAACTCTTGCATCAGCCCCTAGTTCTTTTAAAGCCACTGGAAGAGCACCCATAACATCGCCTAATCCACCTGTTTTTATAAATGGATTAGCCTCTGACGCTGCAAATAAAATCTTCAAGTCTACTCCTCCTCATTTTCTTCTTTATCTAATTTCGTTATTTTAAATACTGATGTAGCCATAGGTGGTACTTTTATCGATATTGAGTATGGTCTATGATGATATCCAATATCATCAGAAGTAATTACTTCTGTGTTTATTTGATTAGATCCTCCATATATACCTTTATCAGTATTAAATACTTCTTTATACTCACCTTTATATGGTACCCCAATTCTAAAATCATGGTAAACAACAGGAGTAAAATTACATACAAATATAAGAGTATCCTCCATATTACTACTCTTTCTTGCAAATATAAATATACTTTGGTCTGAATTATCTGCATCTATCCACTCGAATCCAGATACATCATAATCTAGCTCCCAAAGGGCTTTATTTTCTTTATAGAACATATTAAGTTCTTTAGAGAATTGTTGAGTATTTTTATGCATTTCATAACCGTCTATTAACTTCCATTCAAGTTCCTCATATTCTCTCCATTCTATAAATTGTCCAAACTCATATCCCATGAAAGTTAGCTTTTTACCTGGATGCCCCATCATGTATGCCAGATATAATCTTAATCCAGCAAACTTATTCCAATAATCTCCCCACATTTTATCTAATAGAGATTTTTTCCCATGAACAACTTCATCATGTGATATTGGTAATATAAAATTTTCCGAGTAATTATACATCATTGAGAAGGTCATCTTATTATGGTGATGCTTTCTGTAAATAGGATCCATTTCAACATACTCTAGTGTGTCGTTCATCCACCCCATATTCCATTTGAAATTAAATCCTAATCCTCCATCTTCTATTGGTTTGCAGACATTTGGCCAAGAAGTTGACTCTTCTGCTATCATAAGCGCATTGTTAAACTCTGCAAATATAGCTGTATTTAATTCCTTTAAGAATTCTATTCCTTCTAAACAGCCATCTCCTCCGAATTTATTAGGGAACCATTCACCTTCTTTTCTACAATAATTCAGATATATCATATTCGATACAGCATCAACTCTTAGTCCATCTATATGAAACTCCCTAAACCAAAATAACGCATTAGAAATTAAAAAACTCTTTACTTCAGGTCTTCCTAAATCAAAATTTGCTGTTCCCCAGCCTTTGTTTTCTCCTTTCCAGCCTTCTTCGTATTCATAAGTCGGACTTCCATCGAACATATATAAACCGTGATCATCTTTACAAAAATGACCTGGTACCCAGTCTAAGATTACTCCTATATCATTTTTGTGAAGAGTATTAATAAGTTCTTTTAATTCTTTTGGATTACCATACCTGCTAGTAACAGAGTAATAACCTGTCCCTTGGTATCCCCATGAAGCATCTAATGGATGCTCTGTTAATGGCATAAATTCTACATGAGTATATCCCATTTTCACTAAATATTCTGGTAATATATCACATAGCTCCTTATATGTAAGAAGCTCCCCATCTTTTCTTTTCCATGATCCTAAATGCATCTCATATATATTAACTGGAGATTTATAAATATTTTCTCTATCTCTTTTATTTAACCACTTTTTATCAGCCCATCTGAATTTAGATTCTTCAGTAACTATAGAAGCAGTATTAGGTCTTAATTCTGAAAACATTGCATAAGGATCTGCTTTATACTTTGCATTTCCAGAATCTCTGTTCACAATATAATACTTATATCTCATTCCACCCTTAATGCCAGGTATAAATAAGCTCCATAAACCTGAATTATTGACTTTTTGCATTTTATATTCTTCTAAAGGTTTAAACTCAGAAAAATCTCCTACTACATACACTTCTGAGGCTTTTGGTGCCCAAGTAGTAAATCTTACTCCTCTTCGTCTATTTTCACTTATGCAATGTGCTCCCATGAAATTATAACTTTCAAAATTTTTCCCTTCATGAAATAATTTTATATCTTTTTTTATAAGTTCTCCGTTCTTAGCTCTATTTTTTTCTACTTTTTTTGTTTCCATACCATTCTCACCCCTTAAATAAACATAATTTTCCCATTAATTTCACATATTTTCTTTTTTATTATATCATTCCATAGTAGTTATTTCAAATGACTCCACAAAATTCAAAAAAAATTAACAATATATAGAAGGATTCTAAACTTTTAACATTATTGCTAAATAAAAAAAGTTACAGGACTATTTTTATATAATCCTGTAACTTTTTGCTATAACAAAAAAGACTTAAGATAAATCTTAAGTCTTTTACTAACCTGGCAACGTCCTACTCTCCCACACAGTCTCCCATGCAGTACCATCGGCGCTGTAGAGCTTAACTTTCCTGTTCG